>CATMOP010000372.1 GCA_950072225.1 uncultured Nitrospina sp. | reverse complement strand
TTGTACATAGAGGCGTTCACGCCGGCAAGAAGGCCCTGTGCGGCGGCCTCTTCATACCCCGAAGTGCCATTTATTTGGCCAGCAAAAAAGAGACCAGAGATTTGTTTTGATTCCAGAGAAGACTTAAGCTGGGCAGGAGGAAAAAAATCATACTCTATAGCATAGCCTGGCCGGAGAAACTCAACATTCTTTAGGGCTGGGATTTTTCTAAGTGCTTTAAGCTGTGTTTTTTCTGGAAGGCTTGTGGAAAACCCATTAACATAGATTTGGTCAGAGGTGACCCACTCGGGCTCAAGGAAGAGGAGATGAGACTCCTTTTTTACAAAACGATGAACTTTATCTTCAATCGAAGGACAATACCGTGGCCCAACGCCCGAGACGTCTCCAGAAAACATTGGTGATTTAAAAAGATTTTTTTGGATGATATCATGGCACCACCGGTTTGTTTTAATATTATGACAAGGGAGGTTTGGCGGTGAAAAGTTTTTTGTTGAGTACGAAAAAGGAGAGGGGCCTGCATCACCAAAAACCGCCCGCGTTTTAGCCCAATTAACAGAGGGGCCATACAGGCGGGGTGGCGTCCCGGTTTTTAATCTTCCGGACCTTAAACCAAGGGACGTTAAAGCCTCAGTAATGCCGACGGCCCGGTGCTCTCCCATTCTTCCGGCCTGTGTCTTTTTTTCTCCGACATGTACAAGGCCACCTAAAAACGTACCGCAGGTTAACACAACAGAGGGAGCAAAAAGGGTTTCGCCGCCACGAAGTAAAACCCCGGAAAGTTTGTTTTTATTTAGGATGATATTTATAACCTCACCGCGCAATATTTTAAACCCAGAAAGCCCCGACAGGGCTTTTTTTATACAACGTTCATATAGCCGCTTATCAACCTGTGCACGAGGAGACCATACAGAACGGCCCTTCGAAAGGTTTAATAGCTTGAATTGAACACCCGCAGCATCGGTAGTGCGGGGCATAAGAGCGCCCAAAACATCCATTTCCCGTACAAGCTGTCCTTTTGCTATGCCGCCAATAGCAGGATTACATGACATGCGACCAACGGAGGAGGGGTCAAGCGTTATAAGCGCAATTTTTTGCTTTAATTTAACAGCAGCATAGGCAGCCTCAACGCCCGCATGGCCGCCGCCAACAATGATAACATTAAAGTGATTTGCCCGACGTTTCACGTGAAACTATTTTCCAACACAAAACGATTTAAAAATATTGTTGATAATTTCGTCTGGCGTTGTTATTCCAAGAAGAGAATTAACGCTATCTAAAGCAGAACAAATCTCAAACGAGACGAGCTCATAGGAGCAGTTTTTGTTCTGAAGAAGCCTGGTTCCTGCAGTTAGATATCCGAAAACACCCTCAAGGGCAATTTGTTGTCTGGCTGTGGTAAGAGAAACGGCGCTTGAAAGAGAGGGAGAAACACCCAACATGTTCTTGATTGTGCTTTTTAGATCGTTAATGCCTGTTTTCTTTTTGGCGGACACAAATACGAAGTCAGGCAGGAGACGCTTAAGCTTTTGTATTTCATTAGGCCTGAGTAGGTCAGTTTTATTAATAATGTGTATTGATGGCCGGACGTGTGCGGCCTTGTGTTTGTGTGTGTTGTCTTTGTCGTGTTCATAAAGGGAAAGAACAATGTCTGCTTTTTGTGTAAGCTTTTTTGTGCGCCGTATTCCTTCCCGCTCCACACCTGAGGCACCCTTGCGGATGCCGGCAGTGTCAAAAAAGCGAACAGGAACGCCAGACAACAAAAGAGGAACCTCAATACTGTCTCTTGTTGTTCCTGGGGTTGGGCTTGTAATGGCACGGTCTGTTTCTGTTAACGAATTAAGCAAGGTTGATTTTCCGACATTTGGTTTTCCAGCAATAACAACAATTGCCCCTTCCGTTAATAGGCGGCCCTCTTTTCGGGTGTTTAAAAGGTTTTTTGTTGTCTTTTGAATTATTATCATTTTGGAAAGAACATCTTTCCTTAGTTTTGGTTGAAGATCTTCTTCTGAAAAATCGAGTTCAAACTCTACCTGTGTTAATAAACCTACGAGCTTTTCTTTGATCTTCCTTATTTGGTCGGAAAGTTTTCCCCGAAGGATCCTGTGATTTAGTGCAGCGCTTTCGCAAGACTTTGAATAAATTAAAGAAGAGACAGACTCTGCCTGAAGAAGATCAATTTTTCCATTAATAAATGATCTGCGGGTAAATTCTCCGGGCTCCGCTATGCGGGCCCCCTCTTCACAGCACCGGTCTATTATTTTATGTACAATTGTTGGGTTTCCATGACATGAAATCTCAAAAGAATCTTCCCCTGTATAAGAATTTGGTGATTTGAAGAAGGTTATTAGCCCCTCATCAAATGTTTCCCCGTTTTTTTCAATAATTAGAGCGCGCGTGGAATGGCGGGGCTTAAACGATGGTTTTTTTCCACCCGGGAAAAGGGTAATTGTGCGGGCGATGTTTTTTGAGAAAGGGCCACTAAGGCGTATAACAGAAATCCCTCCAAAACCGAAG
>CATMOP010000371.1 GCA_950072225.1 uncultured Nitrospina sp. | reverse complement strand
GTGGGGGTGAAAAATCCGGATCAGGTGGAAGAAAACCTAAAGGCCATCGGCTGGGAACCGTCCCTTGAACATTGTGAAAAAATAGAAGAAATTTTTTCGTCAGCTTAACCGACGAGTCGCCGGGAGAAGATAGCAACAAGGCTACGCCTTGAGGAAATGAGCACGTGGTATCTCTTCATTTTTCTTCATGCCCCGAAGGGGTAGGAGTGGGCGGAGCTGCCTCTTCCTGGTTTTGCAGGGTGCGTACCATCTGGCTCAGTTCATTTGAGTTTCTCTGAACCTTTTCGATCAAAATGCCTAGGGAGGTAGTTTGGGGTTCAAGTTGATCTAGAGCCTGATTCATGTTCTGGATCGTTTTGTGAAAGCCAGGGCTGGCTTCTCCGTTCATTTTTGCTTCAAGATCCTGAATTTCCCTTTGAAGTTTATTTTCCAGCAAAAGCAGGGTGTGATTCACCTGGGTCTGCAGAAAGCTGAGGGTCGATTCAAGATTTTGGTTTTGGGCTCTGTGCAGGGTCTGGCTGGTATACACGAAACCGAAAAGTAAAACCGCAAGACCGGTATAGAAAAGAATTTTCAGTGTGGTGGTTTCACTCCTTCTCTTTTGGATGCTGGCCTTGATGGTTTCCAGTTCCGAAACAAAGGTTTCCAGGGTAAGGGTGCCTTCTTTCTGGGCCGAATTGGATTGGGGGGCCGGTTCTGTGGTCTCGTGTTTATTTTCTTCATTTTCCATATTTCAAGTCCGATGGCTGATTAGAGTGTTCCGTTTATTGTTTCGGGAAACATTATCTTCCCAGATATTCCAAGTATAACCGAATGAGTGAGTTGCCATAAAATAATGTGATCAGGGTGCCTGCCGCGAGAAACGGTCCGAATGGGATCAGGCTTTTCCTTGATTTTTTCTGCACCGCGATCTGAAATACGCCGACCACGGAACCTAAAAGTGCTCCTATAAAGATAACCAACAGAACTTTTTGCCAGCCCAGAAAAGCACCTGCCGCAGAGATGTATTTAATGTCTCCCCCTCCCATCCCTCCATTACTTAGAACAGCAAGTAAATAAAATAATCCACCTCCCACAAAAAAACCAAGCAGCGAGTCTGTGTAGCCGATCGTATACGTTCCCACTGCAAGCCCCAGGGCAATGCCTGGTAGCGTGATCACATCGGGAATAATCTGGTGCTCGATATCGATAGCAGTGATGATGACCAGTGCGGGAGCCACCACGGCATAAACTAGAAAATCAAACGACAGTCCGAACTTGAAAAATCCTGCTAGCAGAAGGACGGCGGTCACCGTCTCGATAACCGGATAAATCGGAGAAATGCGTGTGGCGCAGTCCCGGCATTTTCCACCCAGGACAATATAACTGATGACCGGAATGTTATCCAGTGGGCGAACCGCCGCCGAACATGCTGGACAATGTGATCCTGGAACCACTACAGATTCTTTCCGGGGCAAACGGTGAATGCACACGTTGGCGAAACTGCCGACCGCCAGTCCGAAACATAAGACAGCTCCGGCTAAAACAGGATAAGGAATTGTTAGAATAAACTCCATCCTTTAGTTAGTCCTGACCACTGGCGTGACGCTGGCCACTAGGCGTGGGGCCAACTAACAATGGCTCGTTGGGCCGAGTAAACGTTTGTCGCATGTGGTACTGCTTCCTTAACCTTCATGCCCTGCAAGGGTAAAAAAGACATTGCTAATTGAGTCCAACGCGCTATTTATCATTTGTCTTCATGCCCCGAATGGGGTATCACGCTGGCGCCCAGTGAGCCTGGTGGTCTCATAGATGATGTCGGCGGAAAACCCTCTTCGCTGAAGGTATTGGACCAACCGGCGCATTTTTTTTTTGGGTTCCAGACCATGCAGGGAGGCCAGTTTTTTACTGGCGCAGGCCTGGGCAAGGTCTCGCTCTGAATGAGAACTGTAAAGGCTTTCCAAAGTCGTTTCAATGATGTGACTGGCAACTCCTTTTGCGGAAAGTTCATGGCGCACGCGTTCTTTGCCAAATTTTTTTCCTTCAATCCGCGACCGGCCCCATTCCATCGCGAAGCGCTGATCGTTAATGTAGTTCAGTTTTGCAAGGTCCTGAAGGGTCTTTTGTATGATGGAAGGGGCATGCCCCTTTTTCCCCAGGTATTGGTTGATTTCCTTCTCGCTACGGTCCCGGTAGGCAAGGTATCTTAATGCTTGGGATTTAGCGGTTTCCAGGGCTTCACGATCCGGCATCGGACTTTATCCTCCGCCCACTTGGCGCGGGGCCAGCGAGCAATAGCTAGTTGGGTCGAGCAAACTGTTTGACCACAAGATAAAGAGATTGCAAGTCACCAGCGGAGGTTCTCCGCTTAGCCCAGTTGAGCGCGTGCGGTTTCGGTCAGGGTTTTGAAGGAGTCTGCATTGTGGATCGCCATATCAGAGAGGACCTTGCGGTCGAGCTCAATGGAGGCTTTTTTCAGACCATACATAAACTGGCTGTAGTTCATGCCTTGTGCTCTGACTGCGGCGTTGATCCGGGCAATC
>CATMOP010000370.1 GCA_950072225.1 uncultured Nitrospina sp. | reverse complement strand
GATTCGTGGTATCTATGGTGTAAAAAATAATAATAAGGTTCAATACAATTAAACCGAATGCGGGAAGCATTTTATGAAAAGGGTTTTTTACTCTTAAGTGAGTATATACGGCGGCAGCCATTAAAAAAATTATTCCCGAGGCCCCCAGTATGGTCACATATATATCATTACTAAAAAGCATGAAAGAAAAAGAAAGTTTTAATATTCCCACTAAGTCTCTTAACCAAGAAGGAAGTTCGTAAAATTTAAATTCCTCAATAATTTCTCGGTATCTCACAACCCAAACAAAAAAAATAGATGCGGCTACGAATGTTTTAATTGCATAAATAACACTTAACATAGGAATCATAATTTTTCTCCCTTACAGTTTCAGCGATTTTTCTGGCTTTTCTTTCAGCTTGTTTTATATAACCAGTCTTAAGAGAATACCTCAGACCTCGTTTGCCAACAACTTTGGAGATATCAGGGGGAAGAGTGTAACGGAAGTAGTAGAGAGAGTTTCTTTGGAAGGTGTATCTTGGTTTGGATGATGCTGAGTTTGGGTTCATTTTGGCTACCTTTTGGACACGTCGTTGGACACATGCCATAAACTAGTAGCCAAAATAACCTAACTCATTGCAAATAAAGGAGTTTGGTGGAGGCGGGGGGAATCGAACCCCCGTCCGAAAGGTTTCAATCAAAGGCGTCTACATGCTTATCCTCTATTTTAAATCTCGCTCGGGCTAACTCCCAGAGGCAGGATTAAGCCTAAGCCAGTTCCAAAAAATCTCGTTCAGCCCGCCCGGAACATGCGCACCAAACCAGTTCACTAAGTGACGTCCGACCCGCTTCCCGCGAACATGGATGCGGCGGACGGTAACCGTTTAAATTAAGCGGCTACAGCTACATCATAATCGTTGGCGATTATGTATAAGCCGTTTTTTTACGGGCCAACGGCATCCCGTGCATGCAACCCTTGTCTCAGCTCTCCCGTCGAAACCAGATCGCCCCCTGAATTAAGGGAAGGATTTACTACTATTAATATATAGTATAAATGCTTGGGATTCAATGGGAACGGTTTGGGCAATGCTGTTGTGTTTCCCCAAAAACTGCAGTTTCCTTGCAAATATTCCTCAGGTTTTATCATTTTTGCAACGTATGAGCCGTCCTGAAAAAAAACTGTCGATTCTTTCCCTCCAATACCATTGTTATCCCGATGAAGTGGGTGGTGCTTGGGGTTTGACCTATGAAGTCAACAAACGCCTGGTGGCCAGAGGGCAGAAGGTGCATTTAATAACCTGCAAACCCTCGGAATCGCTACCAGACTATGAAGAAATCGATGGAGTTCACTTTCATCGTATTTCCTTTAAGGCTAGCAAGGGTTTTATTTCTTTATGGAGAGCCGTGCGAAAGCAGGTCAGCCATATTCTGCGGTCCGGAAAAATTGATCTGGTGCATATTCACAATCCTCTGGTCGGTTTTGTGGCTATCCTGCATCCACAATTATGGAAGGTACCTAAGGTCTGCCATTTCCATAGCTCCTGGTATGATGAGGAAAAAATCAATCAGGTTGGCACCGAAAATTCAGAAATATCGTGGAAATTAAAAATCAAACTTCAATTTATCCGATTAATGGAAGGGGCTGGATATGCCATGTCCCGAACCATTTTCTTTTTGAGTGAATATTCGAAAAACCGTTTTATAAAATACTATACTTTCACCCGACCAGAACTATGCGTGATTCCAGGCGGTGTAGACATTGAGGAATTTAAACCGCCAGACTCTAGGGCGGCGATGGACTCGATTCGGAAAATTTTAAAATTATCGGAAGAAACCCCTTTACTGTTAACGGTTCGCCGTTTGGAGCAACGAATGGGATTGGAAAACCTGATCCGCGCGGCGAGCATCCTTCATCGTCGTACCCCTGAGCTCAAGTTTCAAATGGTGATCACAGGAAAGGGCAGTTTAAAAGACCGATTGGAACGGTTGATTCAGGAACAGGAGGTATCCCATTGTGTTCAACTTGTCGGGCTGGTGCCGCGTGAAACGCTATCCCTTTTTTTTCGTTGCGCTGACTTGTTTGTCCTTCCCACGACCGCTATAGAAGGCTTTGGCCTGGTTACCGCTGAAGCATTAGCCAGTGGACTACCAGTGATGGGAACTCCTGTAGGAGCGACCGAGGAAATATTACAACAAGTAGATGAAAGGCTTCTCTTTAAGAGCACATCCCCGGAAGCACTGGCTGAGGGAATTGAAACCTTTTTAAAAACTCCGGAAATTTTTTGGGAAATGAGATTCCGATGCAGAAATTTGGCTGAAACTCGTTATTCCTGGGAGACGGTGGTAAAAAGAACCGAACAGGAATTTAGAAAAGCAATTGGCCAATAGGCCAGCGTGATACCCCATTCGGGACATAAAAGCTAATGAATGGACATAACTCGCTGGACCCGATGAGCAAGAACTTTTATAGCGCTCAAACCATCTTGACGGCTTAATAAGCCCTTACTATGAGGCTCCCCTTTCTACGAAGTACCCTTTGCGGGGC
>CATMOP010000369.1 GCA_950072225.1 uncultured Nitrospina sp. | reverse complement strand
GAAACCATTACGTCTATGTTATCCAACTCCAGCGGATTTGAGACGGACATTGGCACATGTGTGAAAAAAAATTGAGATTGCCGATAATATTAAAGATATTTTGAAGTTAAAAGATGTTTTTGTCGAGGAGATGCAGAAAGTCAAGGAGCATTCCCATACTTTAAATGAAGAATTGGAAGAACATAAAAAGAATTCCCTTATCTTGGCTGAGAAGCTGGAACAGAGCCAAGCCCAGGCCCTGGTGGACCCATTGACCAATGTGCTCAACCGATCCGCCTACAATTTGAAGATGGTTCAATTAACCCATGAATTCAAGCGTTACAATGAGGAATGGGCCCTATTGATGCTGGATATTGATCGTTTCAAAAAATTTAATGATGATTTTGGCCATAAATTGGGAGACAAGGTTTTGAAATCGGTTGCGGGAACGGTGCGTGATACCATTCGTGTCTCCGACCAGATTTTCCGCTATGGAGGAGAAGAATTTGTTGTTATTTTGGGCCGGATAAATGCCAAAACCGCGACCCAGTTGGCAGAAAAAATCTGCCGGCAGGTTGAAAAAGATTATTTTGTTGATGGTGATAAAAAATTTCAAGTTACGATCAGCATAGGGGGCGCAATTATCAGCAAAGATGATACGGAAATGAGTTTATTTGAAAGAGCCGACAAGGCTATGTATCGGGCTAAAAATAACGGACGTAATCAGGTTGTGATGGCTTTGTAAAGTTGCGGCTTGGGTTTTTTATGTTCTATTTTTTTTGTAGTCCCTCATATTGAATGCCTCCCACTACCTTAGATGATTTATTCTCCTCGCCTGGTTTCCTCGCCATATTTTTTACCATACTCCTTACCATTGCCAATATTGTTGTGGGGGTCAGTATTCTTCCCAGCGATCAGCGTGAAAAGGGCTACCGGATTCATCGCCTGCTTTTTGGAGCAGTGATCATAAGTTATGCCATGTTTTTGTTCCATCTCCATCAGATTGCCCGAACGTCTATTTTTGCTAATATCGTTTTTGGATATCTCCTTCTTGCCGTTCCTTTCAGTAGAAGGCTTAATGTGACATTGCATGCTGTGGTTGCCTCTGTGGGTTTGGTCTTCATTGCTGCTGTTGCGGTGTTTAACTTGTTATAATCAAATCCGGGTAGTGTAAACTCATTATTTTAAACCATTGTGGGTGGAAAATTTAAGGGCACCTCTAAAAATACACCCACAATCTTTGATCTGCTAGAATCACGATAGCACGACGCCTTGATCAGGGGGATGGCAGATGAGTCAGCTTGGTTTTTTTGATGTTGCCAATCGGTATGCTGGCCTGGATGCCAAGAATGACCCGCTGTTGAAGATAGACAGTATCGTTCCATGGGAAGACTTTCGCCCACACCTTGAAGCCGTTTGGCGCAAACCGGCGAATGAGCGCAAATCATCGGCGGGCCGCAAGCCTTGGGATGCGGTGGTGATGTTCAAGGCAATCGTGCTCTGTGCGCTTTATAATTTGTCCGATGATCAGGTGGAGTATCAGATTCGTGACCGGCTTTCATTTACGCGGTTTTTAGGACTGGGTCTTGAAGATAAAGTTCCCGACGCCAAAACAGTATGGCTGTATCGAGAACAGTTGGCGCAAGCCGGCATGATCGCGACGGTGTTCGACACCTTCGACGCTTATTTAAAAGACCGGGGGTACCTGGCGATGGGCGGACAGATTATCGACGCGTCCATTGTCTCCATTCCCACCCAGCACAACACGCGTGATGAGAACGCAAAGATCAAAGTCGGTGAGACGCCGCAGGGCTGGATGGATAAACCGGCCAAATTTCGCCAAAAAGACACCGATGCGCGGTGGACCAAGAAGCATGGCAAGAGCCATTACGGTTACAAGAACCATATCAACGTGGACCGTCGGCACAAGTTGGTGCGACGCTATCATGTCACGGATGCTTCGGTGCATGACAGTCAAGCCCTTGAGGCGGTCCTCGATGGAGACAACACGGCATCCCGTGTGTGGGCGGACAGTGCCTACCGGTCTGCGGGCATTGAAACGATGCTAAAGAAAAAAGCTCTGACGAGCCGTATCCACTACAAGGGCCATCGCAACAAGCCTTTGACGAAACGACAAGAGCAAGGCAACAAAACCCGCTCAAAAATCCGCGTCCGCGTGGAGCATATCTTCGGGGCTCAAAGCAACGACATGGGCGGAACACTGGTGCGCAGCATTGGGATCGTCCGTGCCAAAACACGCATCGGGCTCAAGAACCTCGCCTACAACATGCGTCGTCTGGTTCAGTTGGAGCGGATGGCCACCGCACCGCCATGACGGCACCCAGGGGCAGACTCTGCCTGAAATAACGGTTCAGAGAGAAATATTCTACCGGGAAATTGAAAAACCAAGGGTTTTTGGCAAAAATGCTTCGTATTAAGCCTGAACCAATCTACCATCACCGAGATGAGGCATTATTCGGGGTGCCCTTATGATGCCCGGCCATGGATACGATGCCGGAATACCCCGGGCGTATTTTAAAGACCAACGAGCCGGCC
>CATMOP010000368.1 GCA_950072225.1 uncultured Nitrospina sp. | reverse complement strand
TTTTAAAGCTCGCTTTGGTTATGAATTGCTGGATTTGGAAATGGGTTGGAAATCCGATGAAATTGAAGAATTAACTTTGGCGTTTTCCCGTTTGCCTCAAACGTTTTTACATATACCGGGGGTAAAGGGATTTTATCATTTCAGTAAGCTTCGAGCGGCTCCAGAAGGGATGCCGGTGGATGATGTGCCT
Source organism: uncultured Nitrospina sp. (assembly GCA_950072225.1). Classification (GTDB taxonomy): domain Bacteria; phylum Nitrospinota; class Nitrospinia; order Nitrospinales; family VA-1; genus LS-NOB. Next base: position 2,381 of record CATMOP010000368.1, on the reverse strand, counting down.
GCCGCCACTTTTCCCAGCTTTCAAACAGTATACAGAAATTCTCAACTGTCCTACCATGTGGAGGTAAATGATCAAGAACCTCGTATAGAGTTTTTTAATGTCTTATTTTATGAAGACCGGGAGGTGTTACAGAATATTGTCCAGCATGAGATGGCGCATTTTTTTGATATATTCCAAGGTTTCCTATCATTTTCCCCAGAATGGCTGAAAATCTCTAACTTTAGTTTGATCCACCTTCCCGCTCTGGACGGGCGACCGGGAAATGATTATTTATTCGCGGCTGTAAATAGTCCTGATGTGGACCATTATGCTCCGGTCTCTTCCCGTCAACTTCCTACGTATTCGCGGCAGAACCCACAGGAAGATTTCGCCAATTCGGTGGCAGCGTATATTAATTATCCCTACTTCCGTTATAGTCACCCAAAACGGTATCTTTTTTTAAAAAACAAGGTGTTCGGAGGCAAGGAATATTTTCCAGGAACCGGAACAAACTACCGGGACCAAGTGGTGGCCGACATTGAAAAAGTCCTGACCGATAGGGATTGGGATGGCGTGATTCGTATTTCCCGGGAAGTGGGCAGGGATTACTCTCCTGAAATTGAATCTGAAATTGTCGAAATATTGGAAAAAAGTCTGAAAGCTTCTCCCGATTCGGTGCGTGATGTCAAATTAGGTGTGGCTACCTGTTATCTTTATAGCCCCAAGGCATTGAAAGTTCGTAGAAATTTGATCCGGAAAAATAGGGTATCGTTGCAAACGCTTCTTGAAGTCCGGCGTTGTGGCATCATGTCCCGGCGTTCTTTTGAAAGGGAATCTGCTCTATGGGCTATGGGGAATATTTATTTCTTCAAGAGTAAAGGTCGGGCTAAAATCCAGTTTCTTGATCCGGCTCTGCCCCTGGCTGGGGCTCGGGGATTTGAAACCCGTTATTTATGGAGGATTTATTATGAAGGAAGCAACGTCCATATGGCGGAAGGCAGTTACCATGTAAAAGGGATGAGACCCGGATCGATAAAATTTGATCTCGAAAAAAGCGCAGTGGGAACCTTGAACCTGCCAACCGGGAAACCCCTTATTTTTGAGTTGGGAGCCCAGCGTGTACACCCTCGGGAATTTAAAAGGCTGAACAGCAAGATGGCAAAAATCAGGTTTGTCATCCACCCGGGCTTTAACTATGAAACTCCCCGTAGCCCGGCAATACAAGTCATTTACCCAGACCGGCCAGAGTTTAATTCAATAAAATGAAACTATGAGATGGATCGGACCAGGCGGTAGGCCATATTGAGATTGGCATACTTTGAGGGCCACACTTTCATTCCATCCTCATATTGGATGACCAAGGCTGATGAGTCCTGTTCCTCAATGGTCCAGGTGGTTCCCGCGCTACCCGGTTCAAAGATAGAGGAAAGATAGATTTCATCTCCATACTTGTCGGTGTTCCTGTAGTTCAGGTCAAACAGAGACCAAGCCTCCTCCTGAGTCGGATAACGCCAGTCTTCGCAACCGGCGAACCTTTCCATGTTGGTGATTTCCACATAATCATGGCCTTTAAACCAGTTGAGCCATTTTTTGGTGTCCTGGAAAGAGTCAGTTTTCTTCCACATTACCTTCATTTGGTTGTCAGTAACGGTGCCATTTCCGTTATCTATAAATCGATCTTTTTCCATAAAATTTTATCTCTTTAATTTGGTTCTTTAATAGGCCGGGTTTTCCAGCTTTAAAAATAAATAATAGAAGACCTATGCTGATCAAGGAAGAGGGCTTCGAACCAGAAAAACCTCCTGCGCTTTTCCGGAACCTAGTTACCAACCCTGTCCTTTTACCCCATAGGTACGACTCCCTGAAGAGCCTTTTTGCAAATAGTTTTCCAGGCCGTCTTTTCCATCCGGCAAACGGGCGGGATCTGACAGTTGGTTCCTGATAGCGTCAATAATAAACTGATTCAACCCTTGTTCATCCTCCTTGAAGCGATTTTCAAGACGTTGATAAAGATCGGGTTCAATATTTAGTGTTAATTTTTTTGGCATAAAAATTTTTTAAAAAAGTTTCAGATTAGTACCATTTTAGAACAAAAGTTTCCAGAATGAAAGTAGCAGATCAAGATTGGGAAGAGGTAATTTGGTGTAATTTCCGCGGAAAAGATTTTTCTGTCTCCAGGGCAAGGGGGGAATAAGGGAGGTCCATGACAAAAACCGTTCCCCTGGGGTAATTATCCTTAACTTGAATGGAACCATTGTGGTCAATAATGATCCGGTTGACGATGGCCAACCCCAAACCCGTTCCGCGTTTTTTGGTGGTGAAATGAGGAAGAAATAGTTTTTCTCTGTCAGCGGGGCTGATGCCTGTCCCATCGTCTGAAAACTCAATGAGGACGGGTTTTT
>CATMOP010000367.1 GCA_950072225.1 uncultured Nitrospina sp. | reverse complement strand
TGGCCTCACTCGGTTTTGTGCCTATGGCACTTAATACAGGCGCAGGCGCGGAAGTACAAAGACCGCTGGCGACCGTTGTGATTGGAGGGATTATATCCTCCACCATTCTGACATTGCTGGTGTTGCCAGCACTGTACAAATGGTTTCCGAGTCGGTTTAGTTTGCGCAGATCAAAAAAGGGTCTAAATACATGAGCGATAGAAAGAAGTTATTAAAACGCAGCCGGTGGGTAGAAACTGCCAGTCTGATTTATAATACCTGTGAAGTGATCGTTTCTGTAACCGCAGGCCTTATCACAGGAAGCTCCGCCTTAATAAGCTGGGGACTGGATAGTACAGTAGAAGCCGGATCAGCAGGTACGATGATCTGGCGACTTCACGGTGAGGAAACCGGAATTAGCCAAAAAGATTTACAACGGCGCAAAAAAATTGCGTTGTCTGTGATCTCTGCGGCATTCTGGACTGTCGTCGCTTTTATTCTGTATGAAGTTTATTCAAAGTTTCAGGAGCAATCAGCTCCTGAGTTTTCAGTATTCGGTATCGGAATTTTAGTTTTATCGCTTCTAGTTAATCCTTTTCTTGCATGGGGTAAATACCGCTACGGTAAGAAACTGGATGCTAAGTCCCTTAAATATGACGCCAAAGATACGCTTATCTGCCAATATCAAACCATTGTTGTTTTAATAGGGTTGGGTTTAGTTGAAATGTTCGGCTGGTGGTGGGCTGATCCTGTTGCTGCTTTGGCTATTGTCCCATATGTAGCGTGGGAAGGCTTCAAGGCCGGTCGAGATGCTTACAAGGTTTAAACACAAAAGGACATTCTTGCAGAATTTGAATGCCCTTTTGTATACGGTTAAAGCATATCATTATTGCATGCGCTGCATAGCACCCGTTTTAGGGTCAACGCTCCAGCGGTCAACAAGTGCGCCATCCTGCGTCACAATATCGCCCACGATATTGCCCTCTTCGCCTGTTTTCACAGTACCGACTTTAAGGCGTGTATTACCCTGCCACGACAAATCATTTTCAAGCATGGTGCGGACATGATCTTCGGTCAGCGTGTCAACCGGAGCCATCGGCCCTTGCCCCCGCATCATGGGACAGGGACAATTTTTCATGCCTGTACACCCCATAGACATGTTTCCCATGCCGCCCATCATGTTTTTGCCCATACCCATCATGCCCTGCCATGGAGCTTGCTGGCTTTGGGTTTCTTGTCCCTGCGGGGCTTGTGCTACGACACTGGCTATTGGAAAAGCAAACAACGCTCCGGCCAACGCCATCGTCAATATAGTTTTGTGTTTCATTGTGAGTCTCCTTTTATTTTCGTCTTGTCTTTTTATCGCAGTATGCGTATAAAATCTACAACTATTGTAGATTTTTTCAAGGAGCATAATATGCAACAGCAAAAACTGGCTATAGGGGTTCTTTCACAGCAAAGCGGCTGCAATATTCAAACCATCCGTCATTATGAATCCATTGGGCTGCTACCGCCACCGAAGCGAACAGACGGCAATCACAGGCTTTACAGCGATTATCATATTAATCTTCTGGTTTTCATCCGGCGCGGACGCGAGCTTGGATTTTCTATTGAGGACATCCGCGAACTTTTTGAACTCAGCGAAAATCCCGACGCCTCCTGCGAAAAGGCCAGCGCTATCGCCAAACGGCATCTTGAGAAAATTAAAAAAGATAAAGCCAGCCTCAGCGCACTGGAAAAAGAACTGAGCGCCATGATTAACGCCTGTCCCAATGAGAAAAATGCCACATGTAGCATTATCGAGGCGCTTTGCACCGAGACAACAAAAGAAAGGACTTAAACCATGAAAACCCTATTGGCCGCACTTGTCGTGCTTGTCGCTTCGGCGGCACATGCCCAAAATCCGCAATCAAACTTTACACCGGAGCAACAGGCAGAGCTTGAAGCTATGATGGAGAAAAAAGTGGAAACCTATATCGCCGCGCACCCGGAGGCGTTGGTCGCTTCACTGGAGGCCCATGAAAAACAGCAGGCGCAGCTTGCCGCGCAGCCCACCGATGAAGATGTGGTTTTGGGGGATGATAACGCCCCCGTAACGCTTATTGAATATGCATCCCTGTCTTGCGGACACTGCGCCAAGTTTAGCAATGAGGTGTTTCCCGAACTGAAAACAAAATACATCGACACCGGAAAAGTGAAATTTATTTTACGTGATTTTCCACTCAATGCCTCCGCTTTACACGGCTCTATTCTGGCGCGATGCGCGGGTAAGGACAGCTATTACGATGTTGTACATACGCTGTTTGCAGAGCAGGAAAAATGGGCGTTTGACCAAGATTTCATGTCCGATCTGGCCGCATACGGCAAGCAATACGGGGTCACGCAAGAGCAATTCGATGCCTGTGTAGCGGATAAACAGCTACAGGAAAAAATCATGGCACGGATGCAGGACGGCAGCGAGAAATTCGCCATCAATTCCACACCGAGCTTTGTGTTAAACGGCGAAAAAACGGAAAGCCTGAACAGTGTCGCAAGGCTGACCAAAGCTCTTGATGCGGCTCTGGGGGAAAATAAACCATGAAAAAATTTGCTTTCCTTCTGTTTGGTTTAAT
>CATMOP010000366.1 GCA_950072225.1 uncultured Nitrospina sp. | reverse complement strand
AGAATGAAGTGTCTCAAACTCCTGTGCGAGAACGGAATAGGGGTAACCAAAAAGGGTTTGAACCGGCGATTCGACGGAATTTTCTTCGTCCAGGTTGCAGTCGATCAGCAGGTCAACGTGGTGTCGGCCTTCCCCAAGGTCTTCAAAGCTGACTACTGGTTTTTTGTTCTGCCTGATCTTTCTGATAAAGGCTGATGGAGTGTCTTGAATATCCAGAATAATGAGATCCTGAGTCACGGTTTCTTTTTGCGTGAGAGCCAGGGGGTTATCCAGGGTTTTACGAGGAAATTGACACCGGTCCAGCCAGACTTGAGCGGGCGGGTAATCGGGAATGAAAAAGGTGATTTTGGCTCCCCGGTCTTGCAGGATTTTGGCGATATGAGTTTGACGGACCAAATGGCCCATGCCTAGGGAAAAAGAGGTTTTGCAGACAATTCCGATTTTTGCCATGATATTTCCGAGATAACTTTTCCTGCTTGGACCCAAATTGCAGTAGCTCTTTCAGCCGAGACAACTCTATGCTCACTAATAAAAGGCATTGCTAGTCGGCTCCACGCCTAGTGGGCGGGCCGGTTGATTTTCTGTAGAATTTCCCGGTCGCTGAAAATCACATCCAGTTTTTCCCGCCTTCGCGCTTTGAGAATAGAGGGCAGTCGCTTTAAAGCCATATAAAAGGCAATCCAGAACCGGCTCTTCAGGCGGAAGAGATCACGGATCAGGAAAAGTGGAATATAAAACAGGAACTGATAGGTCAAGGGCCGGTCCAGTATATTCTTCCAGACAAAGAGGTAATTGTTACGTGCGGAGATCAACCCGATCTGCCTTTTCTTTTCCTGCCGGGTGATGGTGGACTGCACCTTGTGATAAGCTACGGATTTGGGTTCATAGAGCACCTTCCATCCTCTTTTTAGAGCGCGGTATGAAAGGTCAATCTCTTCATAGTACAGGGGATGGTAAATGGGATCGAATCCTCCCAGTTTTAGATAGCGGTCCCGGTCCACCATAAAAGCTCCGCCGCAGGCAAACAGGGTTTGGCTGGAGTCATCCGGTTCTTTTTCGTATAGATAAAAATGGCCATTCTGAAAATAACCTCCGCGGTTGCCATAGAGAAATGTGGTTCCATCGAATGCGTAGAACTTTCCGCTGACTGAAAAGGTGTCCTTGCCTTTATCAAAGTGTTCGGCGAGATGGTAGAGGGCGTCTTCATCCAGTTTTATATCGTTGTTCATTGGCATGATGAGGTGGGACCTCGCCAGTCCCGCCCCGAAATTATTGGCCCCATGAAATCCATAGTTGACAGGAGTTTTTTCTGCTCGAACGGTGGGGAACTCCCGCGCCAGGACTTCGAGACTGTCATCGGAACTGCAATCATCCACCACCATGATTTCATAAGATCGTTTTTTATCGTAGGCGACAGATTTAAGAATGCTGGGCAGGCATTCTCTCAGCAGTTCTCTGCCATTCCAGTTTGTGATAATCAGAGTAATATCGGGAATATTCATGCAAGTATCTGGTGTAAGGCCTCTAAAATTTTTACCTCCCCGTTCAGGGGGACTTTATCCTTAACGGTCAAACCCAGAGCTGTCTTGATGGCTGTCTGCCAGTTGCCCTGGTAAAAGTCGTCATCTTCGATAATAACTCCTGTCTGGGTTTTCTGTAAATATTCGCGAATCGCCTCAAATTCATAAAAATCTTTTCGTCCGCAGGTAATGACAGGTTTGTGGCTGGCGAAGGCCGAGCCCAGGGTGGAGTAGCCTCCTTTAGTGCATACCAGATCAACGCTGGCAATGAGATCGGGAAACTCGAACCGGTCGTCTAACAAATGGAGATTGGGAATCGCCTGCTCAATAGGGTCACGGGTCAAATACAGGCAGTCTTTGTGTTGAGACAGGTTTTTCCACAACACAGAATGGGTGCCATATTTTCCCAGATAAATGAAAATCAGAGTTTTACCAGCAAAACAGATATCCAGATATTGCTCGAGATCATTCCTGATGTCCTGGCCTTTTTGCGCGATGAAGCCGACTTCTCTGGTTTTCCTGGCCAAGGATTGGGGCAAATGACATTGCGGGAGAATGTGCAGGTCGGCACAAGAATATTCTTCCTCCAGCATCTGCAGTAAATGCTTTTGCTCTTCAGCGCCCGGCAGATGGCTGTAGATATCATGCCAGGTAAAGTTTGCTATCAGGATTGATGGAATGCCGAGGTCATGGGCCGCTTTGACAGGCATACTGGCAACATCGGATAAAACCAGAGCTATCTGGTTTTCCCGCAGCCAGTTTTTTTCTGCTTCTATCATTGAGCGGTTTTGAAAAGTTTGGAATTTTCTGAATGTTTCTTTGGGGTCGATCTCCAATGAGTTGGGATGTACGCATCCCGTGTCCACGGGCTGGAGCCAATGGTTGATATCCTCTCCGAGATATTGTGTGAACAAAGATTCCGGGATCTCCGACTTTATATGTACGTTAAAACCGGAAACGAGTTGTTTTAGAACCGGTATGGATCGGGCGTAATGCCCGTAGCCATGACCGCTGATGTAGTAGGCGAGGTTTTTAATTGGGGCCTCTCTGCCCACTCCTACCCCTTTGGGGCATGAA
>CATMOP010000365.1 GCA_950072225.1 uncultured Nitrospina sp. | reverse complement strand
AAGATCATCCGCATTTTTAAGAGATTCCAAAGTATTGTCCGCAAGTTTAATTTTTCCTTTAGCATGTTGATCCAATAAAAACGGTCTAACGATCGCTCGGAAGAATCCATCGCTTCGGGCACCGAATACACCGCCAGCAAACCCTTTACCTTCCATCGATCTTCCAAGTAAAGCTTTTCTTGCCGCTTCTTCTGCCGCCACACCTTCAGAAGACATTTTCCATGCCATATCCGCTAATTTCTGGGCTGATTCAGCCAGAGATTTTCCTTCAGTTTCAATGGCATCAAGTTGAGAACCTAAATCTAGTATTTCAGTTTGCTTTCTTGTTTTAAATAATGATCCAAGACCTTCTTGTCCGCCAAAATCAGGAACGTTATGTTGTGTCTTCCAGGCTTGAAGTTTATCGAAATCGGACGCCTTCGACAGGTCTAAATTTAATTTTTTAGCTAAATCTTGATCAATTTTGGAAGTTTCCATAGCCGCTTTGAGAGTAGCGCTATCAAGTTTCCCTTGGTCAGCGGCTTTCTTCGCTGCAAACTCATCCGCCGTTAATTTTTTGCCTTCCTTCAGGGAAAAAATTCCCGCTTCTGGCAATGGATCCGGATGAATAATTTTATTGGCCTTGTTAATATTTGTTAAAAATTGAGCTCCTTCGAGTTCATTCATTTCATGGAGATATCGTGCGTCTTCCCTGAAAAGTCTAAGAATTTTCTCGACGCCCCCTCTCTGGACTTCAGTTTCAATTCCACTTCTAGAAATAGAGCCTGTTGTTAAACTTGTTCCGATTTTTTTGACCCCGGTCCGTGTACCAAGGACCTCGGACAAACTGATTCCAAGTTTTTTAAGTCCTTCAACAATTTTTTTGAATAAAAGGTCTGTTATTAATTTTCTTGCCATTAGTAATAAGTCCTATCTGTGTGATCCACTTTAGCCTCTTTGTAATCTTCTGGGTGAGGAAGGAAACCGCCCTGTCTAAAACGCATAATTGCCTGAGTGGTTGTGTCCACCAAGTCATCATGGTCCCCGTATGGAAAAGATGCACACTCCTCGACTACTTCTTCTGCAAACTTTTGTTCAGGGGCCCATATCATACCAGATTCAAACATAGGTGCAACCGAATTGACTCGCGCGTGCTTGTCGTTTCCTTTTGACGGCGTGAAATTCACCACCGGAATATCCATCGCACGAAGTTCATAAGTTAAAGGTAGGCCCGAAGCTTTGGCTTCGATGATAACCGTATCTGGATTCCAATATTTATAATCAGCGAGAGCTCTTCGTCTCAAGGCGGGAAATTCCCAACGTCCCCTGACAGCATCCAGCAAAATGAGGTTTGCTGGACTGTCTTCATTAGGGTAAAATACTCCCCATGTTGTGATTGCCGAGTAATCGGCGGTCTCTTTTTTCAAAAAGGCAGTATCGTAGGACTGTATAACATGGTGCAGATCCGGGATCCAATCATTTTTCCATTTTCTCCACCATTCACGCTTAATGATCGCTCCTTCTTCCGAAGTCGGTCTTTGCATGAACTGGGCGTTCCATTTTGTTATAGGAAGCGTAGCTTTTGCCTTTAATAATTCTTCTTTTTTCCAATACTCAGGCCACATCGGTGTTCCGTCGTCCATGATCGCTGGAAACTCGACCAATTCCCATTGATCGGCCTTAACATCCTTCTGATGTTTGAGTAACATGCCGGTTAGGTCCTTTAATGACCATCGGGTCATTACCAGAACAATAGAGGCGCCCGGTTGAAGACGTTGTCGTGGTCCTGAAGTGTACCATTCGTAGGCACTTTCCATTTTGGTCTCGGACAACGCATCTTGTTCCGAGTGCGGGTCATCAATGACCAACAAATCCGCACCACGGCCCGTGATCGCTCCGCCAACACCAGCGGCAAAGTACTCTCCGCCTTGGGCAGTCTCCCACCTTCCGGCAGCTTTTGAATCCTCCTGTAATTTTGTATGAAAAATTTTATTATATTCTGGAGAATCAATTAAATGTTTTATTTTTCGACCAAACCGAATGGCTAACTCTCCGGTGTGCGTTGCTTGAATTATTTTTAATTTTGGATTACGGCCCACCATCCACGCAGGCAGTAGGTAAGATGCAAATTCTGATTTTGTATGACGGGGTGGCATATTCACGATTAAACGTTTAAGTTTACCGGATGCCAAATCATTAAATTTTTTTGCAATATGTCTATGATGGGACCCTTCTATAAAATCAGGCCATACACACTTTACAAAAGATAAAAAATCATTCTTGGCTCTATTCTGAATTTGTTTTTCAGCATGCATTACCTGGTACCGTTTAAAGGTTTTACGCACGTCTACAGGTAATTTTTCAATATTTATATTTTCTAGATTCATAAGGAGTCCCAACATGTTTTTAACGCCTATAACACTCTGAATCAAGCAATAAAGGCAAAAGCAGTGGGACCCCTTTTCATTAAGGGGGTTCGATGGTTTCGGATCGGTGGTTATTTGAACGTGGATAAGGACCCCGATCGCGTTGCGAAGCAACGCGATCGATTGATGTTAGACGGTTGTTGGTGTTCTTAAGTTCTCATCATTGTATTGCTGTTCAGTGATTGGTCTGCGTTCGCC
>CATMOP010000364.1 GCA_950072225.1 uncultured Nitrospina sp. | reverse complement strand
TTAAAACAATCCGGAAAGGTAATTTAAAAACTGGTTAAAAGAACGCCAGATACCGATCAAGACAAGAGTTATAAAAAAGCACCCTACCGCTATGCAGAAGCCAAACATGATTTTCGAGCCAATGGTTTCCGGCTCAAAACGTGGAGGCTCTTTGTATTGGAGAATAGGGTCCCTCTCATAGTCTAATCTTTTGTTAGCCATTGCGGATGGTATTCACATTCACAGGCGACGATACATTTTTTCAAATCCGACTTTAAAAGCTGCCATTGAAGAATTCATTTCATCCAGCCTTTTGATAAGTACCTTAATAAGATGGTCTTTAAATTTATTCAGGATGGCAGGATCCGGCGTCTTTAACAAATAGCCATCCATTTTCAGGACAAGCACCTTATTTTTGGCAATCACATTAGCGGACCTGGGTTTTCCAGTAATCAGCGGAACTTCGCCAAACATAGCTCCGGCTTTCAATGCATTGAGCTCAGCATCCGGTGCTTCATTTTTGGTAATAGCCAAAGTTCCTTTTAACAAGATAAAAATAGTAGAGTCTTTTTCTCCCTGGCGAATTACGTGATCCCCTTTTTTATATTCAATAATATGGCTGTCCAAGTTCGCTATCGTCTTCTTCTCTCCGGCGGAAAAGGGTTTAAAAAAATATTCCTTTCATTAATTTTATAATTTCCTGGTCTCGCATCGCTGTCTCTTAAAAAGAAAAAATTAAATTACCGCAAACCAATGAATACTTTTTTAGATCATGAACTTCATTGCTCCTGGCACTCGCAATAGCCATCCTCTGTCCAATGAATCGTAATATAATCGGGGAAAACCGTGTCTTTGTCAAAATTGGCTAATTCTATCTGATCGCAGGTCAGGTGGACAACCCCTTTTAAGTTCGCCCCATGCAAATAAGAGTCCATGAGTTCAGCACCTTCCAAGTCCGCATCCGAAAGGTTAGCTTCACTCAAAACTGCCTGTGTTAGATCAGCCTCTACCAAGCTTGCTTTACTGAGGTCAGCCTTGATCAAATAGGCAGAAGACAAATCTGCCTGGGTCAAATCTGCCCCACCAAGCTTGGCACCCATTAGCTTGGCGTTACTGAGGTCTATCCCTCTTAGTTTACTTTTAGAGGCCTCAACTTCTTTTTTTCTTAAAATCCAGTCTTCCAGCATATTTCAGGATATCAAAGGAACCGAGAACCATATAGTACAATCATAGCAAAATAGGTTTTACTTTGTCAGCAACCTGCTAGAGTTTGGATGAAGCTGAATAACTTTCCATAGCCATTTTGGCCGCCGCTTGTTCTGCTTCTTTTTTACTTTTTCCAAAACCTTTTCCCATAACTTTATTCTTGATCATTACAACAATTTCAAATTCCTTTGCGTGGTCCGGACCCAATTCGTTGGTCACTTTATAGGAGGGTGTACAAACAAATTGATTCTGTGTGTATTCCTGAAGGTCACTTTTAAAATCTCTAAATGACCAGGAGTCAGCAAATTTAGATATTTCCACTTTCAACAAAGGAAGAAAGACTCTGGAAGCTGATTCCAGCCCGCCATCCCTGAACAGGGCTCCGGCAACAGCCTCAAAAGTATTTGCTAGAATTGAAGGTTTATCTCTGCCACCAGATAAATTTTCTCCCTTTCCGAGAAGGAGATATTTTCCCAGTTCTATTTTTCTGGCAAGATCAGCTAAACAGCTTTCGTTGACAACCGCCGCACGAATTTTTGATAGGGTTCCTTCCGCATAATCACTGAATTGATGCACCAAGTAATCACTAACTACTATATCAAGGACAGAGTCCCCCAAAAATTCAAATCTCTCATTATGCTTTAGAGTTTCGTTTCTTTCGTTTACATAGGATTTATGAGTCAGAGCTTTGTTGAGGAGTCTCAGGTCGGAAAATACATATCCGAGGGTTTCCTGAAGGGAAGCAACTTCTTGGGCGCGATCCGAAGAGACTTCAATCATAGCGGGAATTAGTTTGAAAATTTTTTAAAAATAAGAACTCCGTTGGTTCCTCCAAAACCAAAAGAGTTGGAAACACAAATGTTTAAATTTTTTTCACGGGCCTTATTTGGAACATAATCCAAATCGCATTCAGGATCAGGGGTGGTGTAATTGATGGTGGGAGGAATCACCCCTTTCTGCATAGCAAGAAGGGTGAAAATTGCTTCGACTCCTCCTGCGGCCCCCAGTAAATGACCTGTCATAGATTTGGTAGAACTGACAGCCAGGTTATAAGCATGATCGCCAAACGTGGTTTTAATGGCTTGCGTCTCTGCTGCATCCGCCGTGGTAGAAGTTCCGTGGGCATTAATATAATCCACATCTTCTTTATTGATCCCCGCGTTGTTCAAGGCGAGCTTCAGGCAACGTGCAGCACCCTCACCCCTGGGAGAAGGCGCAGTGATGTGGTAGGCATCTCCATTGAGGCCATAGCCGATAATTTCACCATAAATTTTAGCCCCGCGTTTTTTGGCGATCTCCAATTCCTCGAGGATAAGCACCCCTCCCCCCTCTCCTAGAACAAAACCATCCCGATCCTTATCAAAGGGTCGGCTGGCACCCTGAGGATCATCGTTGCGGGTAGACAATGCCTTGGACGCATTGAA
>CATMOP010000363.1 GCA_950072225.1 uncultured Nitrospina sp. | reverse complement strand
AGAAAATTTTATCCAAATTCAGACGGGTTCAAGGAGAAAAGGGTTTTACCCTTATTGAATTATTGATTGTTATTGCTATTATCGGTATTTTGGCGGCCATCGCGATTCCCCAATTCAGCGCTTATAAAAACAGAGCTTACCAGTCTGACGCAAAAGGCAATCTGCATAACATTTTCTTGGCCTGCAAAGCCTACTGGTCGGATAATACGGGATCAGATTCTTGTACGACGGCCATTGCCGCTCAGACTTCCTATGGTTGGGTAGAGTCGGCTAACGTTAACGTCACTTTAGTCACCCAAACGGAATCAGATTTTGAAGCAACGGCAGTACACACCAAGGATTCGACGACCACGACATTCACCATGGATTCTGTTGGTAATATCAGTTAATCGTTTTTTTGTTAACGGGAATTCCCCACCCCCCGCTTTTGGCGGGGGGGGGGGATTTTTCTTTTAATTGTTTCGCTAATCCCCTGATGACAGAATCCTACTCAAAGACCCGGACAATTTTTTTTTAATCCTTTTCCCCGCCGGGTTTTACCTCAGCACTCTTGCACCTTCCCTTGATTATCGGGATTCACCGGAATTCATCAATACTGCTTTTTCTTTGGGCATCAGCCATCCGGCGGGTTTTCCTACCTATAACTTGCTGGTAAAGGCCTTCACGTTTCTTCCTCTTGGTTCTATCGCTTTCAAGGTCAATTTGTTTTCGCTGGTTTTTGCCTGCCTGACTCTGGTATTTCTTTACCTTTCGACAAACCTTTTTCTAGAGATATTGTTTGGACCGGGAAAATCTCGAACCATTGCCGGGTTGTTTCCGGCTTTACTGCTGGCCTTCAGTCAACCGTTCTGGTATCACGCCCTGGTTGCGGAAGTTTATACCCTGCATTCTTTTTTCACTTGCCTGATTATTTATTTGCTCCTGCAGTGGAAGATGAAAGAAGATGTGCGGTTTCTCTATGCGTCCGCTTTTCTTTATGGACTGAGTGCGGGAAACCATGCGACGGTCGTTTTCTATTTACCTGCCATCGTGTTGCTGTTTTTCGCCTGGGAGCGTATGGCACGCTTTAAAAATCTTCTCGTTTCCAGCTTGATTTTTTTGATAGGATTTTCGGTCTATCTGTATTTGCCGATCCGTTCGTTTGCAGAACCCACCATCGATTGGGGAAACCCGGAAACTTTTCAGGGATTTTTGTACCAGGCCACGGCCCGGCAACCTGCCGAAACCCATTTCGACCAGTTGCCTGCGGGCAATCTTGAGAAAACAAACACGATATGGCCTGACCTGAGTTCACTGGGAACAAATGCCCTGCATGTTTTAAAGATGCTGGCCCATGATCTGAATAAGCAACTGACGCCTGTAGCCGTTGTCGGATTCCTTGTTGGTGCCCTGCTTTGTTTTAAAGCCAATCGTCCATTGTTTTTTTTCTTTCTACTGATTGTTGCGGTGAATGCCTCCTTTTTCGCGGGCTGGCGAAAGGAGAGTTATTTCCCTTCGCATATCGTGGCCTGTTTGTGGACCTCGGTTTTTCTATGTTGGCTTTTACAGGCAAAATGGACAAACAATAATTCGCCTGGTTCACAAAATAGCCCGGAAAGTAAAAACTGGTTTCCGACCAATCTACAAACAATGGTTCCCCTGATTCTGGTGGGCTGTGTGGCGTGGCTGATTTCATCCAACTACAGCAAAGTAGACCGTTCCGGCAATTATTTTGCGGAGTCATTATTGCAACGTATGATTCTTTCTCTGGATGATAACAGTATTTTTGTGGCGGGTATTTCATGGTTCAATTCGGCCTACCATCAGGATGTGATGAGGCTGAGAGACGATGTCACTTTTGTGAAAGCCTGGGATTTCCTGGATACCCATCCACCTTCTTTGATGACATCAAAAAAGTACCCGGATCTCAAACTCCCGGCACCGGAAAATTACCGGTTTAGTTCCAGAGCGGAGGCTTATTTATATGCGACTGATTTTTTCGATCAAAATTCCCGTCTGCGTCCTCTGCTGATCGAACAAAACATTTCTTTTTTGCAGGAATTTCCTTTGGCAGAAAAGCTTGTCCCGCATCACAACCTGTTATTGCGTTACCGAGATGATAGGAGCAATCTCCTGAGCCCCGGTGAAGGGTTTGGCGAGTTCAAGCAATGGCTGGAAGAGGAACTGGGTCTGCCCGGAATTCAGAATGAATCGGCGTGGATCAACAAGGTTTCTTATTACATTCCTTCTTTTGCCGCATATTTTCATTCGGCAGGCTATTATAAGGAGGAAAGGGAAGCCCTGATGGTGATGCATGAATTCCTCGGGCAGAGAGGAGTCGCATGGCATTTAAAGATGGTGGATAATTTGATCCTGGACGGCAAACTGGAAGACGCGCGAAAGAAATGGGAAACCATGAAAAATAAATTTCCCGATTTTTTCGCAACCCATTTGGCGGAAGGGTTGGTGTTCCAAAGCGAAGAGAACTATGAAGGTGCGATAAGGTCTTTCAATCGTGCCCTGAAAGCCGATCCTGAGGCGTTCCGTCCGTATCTGGAAAAGAGCCTTGCCTGGCTGGGTTCCGGAAACAAAGAAAAAACTATTTCGACTTTGAGAGTTGCCAGAAAAAAAAAAAA
>CATMOP010000362.1 GCA_950072225.1 uncultured Nitrospina sp. | reverse complement strand
GTTTGCCCCATTTCTGAAAAACCTAAAAAAAGAAATTGTAAAAATAGTGCTCTTGGATCCCAAATTGCAATATATTAAGGATCTGACTATTTCGGAAGGAAGTTTGAATGCCAGCATTGTTCATCCGAGGGAAGTCATGATTCCTGCAATCCGGGAATCCGCGGCATCCTTTGCCTTAATCCATAATCACCCAAGCGGAGACCCCACTCCCAGCCAACAGGACTTTGAAATTACCCACCGGCTTAACAAAACCGGGAAAATTGTAGGGATCCATATGGTCGACCATATTATCATCGGGGGCAATGGGTTTTTTAGTTTTGCCGATGAAGGCTTGCTGTAGAATAGATTTTCTATAAAATCTTTTTTGATTATTTTTTTTGCTAAATGGTAACCTATGCAACGTATTAAAGATTCTCTTTATTCCAGTGCCGATTTGAAAAGGACCGTCGCCGATACCCTTTCAGGAGACATTCTGGAAGCCGCAAACCGCATTAAGGCCTGCCTGCAAAAAGGCGGCAAACTGATATTAATGGGTAACGGAGGAAGCGCAGCCGACTCCCAGCATATCGCCGCTGAATTGATCGGAAGATTCAAAAAAGAACGGAAGGCCCTTCCCGCAATCGCCCTCACTGTTGACACCTCTTCATTAACGGCTCTGGGAAACGATTATGGCTTTGAAACAGTTTTTGAAAGGCAACTCGAAGCGTTGGCCCAGAAAAACGATGCGGTAATTGGGATCAGCACCAGCGGCAACTCGGAAAATGTTGTTCGGGCCTTAAAAAAAGCCAATGCCCTCGGTGCAGAGACCATTGGACTGGTCGGCAATGATGGCGGTAAAATAAAAGAGGTCGCGAATTTATCTATCGTTATTCCTTCTAACGACACAGCCAGAATCCAGGAAGTCCATATAACCATCGGGCATATAATTTGTGAACTTATTGAAGAAGACTTGTAAATGAAAGAAAAGTTTAAACATTTTTTCAACAACAATGAGCGACCAAAAATTCTCGTTGTCGGTGATTTGATACTGGACGAATATATCTGGGGAGGGGTGAATCGTATCTCTCCAGAAGCTCCTGTCCCCATTCTGGAAACCCGCTCCGAGAACCTGGCTTTGGGGGGAGCCGCCAATGTTGCCAATAACCTTGTTGGCCTCGGTTGCGAAGTCCATCTTTGCGGTGCCATTGGACAGGATGAAAAAGGCGATAAACTTTTACAAACCATCCATGACCGGTCTATTCAAACCGAAGGAATTTTCCGGTTCGTTCATCGCCCCACAACTTCCAAAATGAGGATCATCGCCCATAACCAGCAGATTTTGAGGATTGATAAGGAAGACAACCGTCCCATCACTGAAGAAACTGAAAAAAAGTTGATTCAGTATATCAACCAGATTATTCCCGGAATGGATGGGGTTATTTGCTCCGATTACCATAAAGGCATTCTGACCGAAAAAATCATTAAAACCATTATGCGCCGAGCCCAGAAATCAAAAAAATCTGTCATCGTCGATCCTAAAAGCGCGGATTTTTCTCTGTATAAAGGCGCCAGCGTCATCACCCCTAATGAAAGGGAAGTGGCAAGCTCGGTTCCCATCAAGATCAAGGATAAAGAAGACCTGAGCCGGGCCGCAGAATACCTTTTGAACCTGACGCGGGCACAGGCCATCCTCATTACACGTGGGAAAGACGGCATGGTGCTGTATCAAAACAAGGAGAAACTCATATCCATTCCCACCGTGGCCAAGGAGGTTTTTGATGTTACCGGTGCCGGGGATACGGTTATCAGCGTCTTTAGTATGGCAGTGTTTGTGGGATTCAATTATTACGAAGCCGCATGGCTTTCAAATATGGCCGCCAGCGTTGTTGTCGGCAAAGTGGGGACCGCAGTGGTAACCCTGGAAGAAATCAACGAATTTCTGCATGAAGAGATGTTACGCACCTCTCATACCGTTCTTGAACTCGAAGAGTTGAAAACAATCATCAGCATGGCAAAGAGCACGGATAAAAAAGTGGTGTTCACCAATGGTTGTTTCGACATTATTCATGGAGGACATATCGAATTCCTGCAAAAAGCAAAAGCCCTGGGAGATATTCTTATAGTCGGACTTAATACCGATCAATCTGTCAAAAAGTTAAAAGGGGAAAACCGACCCATTAATAATGAAAAAGAACGTGCCAATATTCTTTCTTCTTTAAAATACATCGACTACATCACCCTTTTTGACGAGACCACTCCAGAAAAGCTCATCCGCGAAATCAGGCCCGATATTCTGGTAAAAGGAAACGACTATAAAATCGATGAAGTTGTCGGCCGGGAAATCGTTGAAGGCTATGGGGCAAGAGTTGAACTTATACCCATCGTCGAAGGCCATTCCACCACCCAAACCCTGGAAAAAATCCTGGAAAAACACAAAGCCAGCTGACCCTCCAATTTTTACGAAGCAAGGGTTTAGCCAAGGTGCTTATCGGGAAGCAAGTAGTTTTTAACGTAATCTGAAATTCCTTCCTCTAAAGAAGTGATCGTTTCCTTATATCCCGCCGACCGTATTTTCTCCATTTCAGCACAGGTATGATATTGATATTGATTCCGGATGGATTCTGGCATTTCTATGTATTTTATAT
>CATMOP010000361.1 GCA_950072225.1 uncultured Nitrospina sp. | reverse complement strand
ATTCCCCGGGTGTCCACTTTTCGAATGCGGTGGTTATTGCGGTCTGCGATATAGAGGTTGCCTTTTTTATCGAAGGTCAAGCCGGCGGGTATTTTCAGCCGCGCTTCGATGGCCTTTCCCTCATCGCCACTGAAGCCAGACTCGCCCGTGCCCGCAAAGCGGGTCAGGTTCCCATGGGTGTCTACACGACTGATGATATTGTGATCACGCATGGCAATATAGATATTGCCATTTTTATCGACGGCGATTCCATCAACCAGTGAAATTTCAGTTTTATTGGCTTTGACTATTTTTGCCAGCGCAGGGATGGCAGAAACAGCTACCCATAAAAAAATATTCAGCGTGATCAAAAGTTTAAGATTTTTTCTGAGCATGTTCAAACCTCTTTATGAGTGGAAATACGCCATGAAAACCCTATTTTCCGCCTGAAAATCCAGGAAAAATAATACAGGGGAAAGTGGAAATTTTGCCCTTTTTGTTATTTGGAAAAACCTGGTTTCAGGATGACTTTGTCCCGCCAAACCCCATTGTTTGCTTGGGTAGAAGCTTTATGTGTTGTTTAAACAGGCAATTATACGTTGCAATAAATTGATGTCAAATATTATCTCGTTGGGTTTGAGTGAGCAAAAATGTTATCATTTAACCCATCATGAAAACCTTATTGATTTTTCCGGCACAGTGGTATCCCACTCAGCCGTATTTAAGCACACCCTACCTGACGGCCTATTTGCGGGCCAAAGGCTGGGAGGTGGAACAAAGAGATTTTAATATAGCGTCCTACGACCATTTTTTGTCGGCGCCCCTTTTGCAGAACGCTGAAAAGCTGATGGCCCGGCGTATGGAATCCCTCAAAAGCCAGAATTCGCTGTCGATGAAGGAGAAGTCTCATTTGGATGTGCTGGCGATGGGATTGAAGTTCTCCGACCGGATTATTTCGGGAGTCGAGGAGGCCAAATCAGTTCTGCGAACGCCGGAACGGTTTTTCGATTTTCCCAGCTACCAGCAGGCGGATATGCTGATCAAATCCGCCCTGAAACTGGTTTCCGATGCGCATGCCCCAGCGGTTTTCAGCCTGTCGACCTTCGAAAGTGGTACTGGCGCGGAAGAGTCTACCCACAGAGCGCGTGAGGCCACTCGGGACAGGAAGACCAATCCCTTCATTCATTTATATGAAAGCCTTTTGATTCCAGGTGAAAACTGGCAGGACTACGATGTCGTGGGCATTTCTATTATCGGCATCTCGCAGATCATTCCCGGGCTGACCCTGGCTCGGCAACTCAAGGAAAAGTTTCCCCACCTGCATATCACCCTTGGCGGTCCCATTTTCAGCGTCAACGCGGGACAGTTGATCGGCCACCCGGAATTTTTTGATGATTTTTGCCACAGCATTGTGACCTTCGAGGGAGAAGAACCCCTGCACAGACTGCTCACCGCGCTCAAGGCCGGAGATGCGTTGGCGACTGTGCCCAACCTGATCCATCTGGATGGACGGGAAGTGGTGCAGAACAAGGAACGGGTGGAACTCAGGTTTGAGGAAATTCCTGGTCCGATCTTTGACGGTCTGCCCATGCAGAGCTACCTGTCCCCCTATCCGATCATCCCCGTTTTGCAGAGCCGGGGTTGCTATTGGGGCAAGTGTACATTCTGCACACACAGCTTTGTCTATGGGCACCGCTACGGCAAACAGAAAACGCATGCCATGGTCGATGAGCTGGAAGCATTGATGAAAAAATACAACACGAAATATTTTACCTTTTCCGATGAGGCGGTTTCACCGCACGCCCTCAACGATGTGTCGGAATTGATGATCGAACGCGGGGTGGAAATCTGTTCCCTGGCATTGCTGAAATTTGAAAAGGTGATGGATGATAAATTATTCGCGAAAATGAAAAAAGCCGGATTTGCTTTCCTGATGTTTGGACTGGAAAGCGCCAACGATCGAGTGCTGGCGCTCATCGATAAGGGAACTTGCAAGGAAGTGGAACGGGATAGCCTGCAAAAAAGCCATAAGGCGGGTATCTGGAACCATACGTTCCTGTTTTTCGGGTTCCCTACCGAAACGCGGCCCGAAGCTCAGGAGACCATCGATTTTCTGCGGGACAACCTGGACTCCATCCATTCCTTTGGGCCGGGAGTGTTCCTGTTGAATCGGGATTCCAGTTGTTACCAGTACCCGGAAAAGTTTTCCATCGAACGCATCATCGAAGACCCCGACCGAAACATCGCCATGAACCTGGATTTTGTCGCTACAGAAGGCATGTCCCGCAAAGAGGCCGGCGAAATGAACAGCCAATGCATCAAAATGGCCGAGGAGTTATTTCCATCGCTTGAAATGTGGGGCACATTGCCACGGGAACATTTCCTGCTTTATCTCGACAAGTTTGGCAAAGAAGCACTTAACGGCAAACAGCCGCCAGCAGAAGAAGAGAAAGTTCTTTGTCGGGCTTGACCCCTTCACAGGGGAGGAAACGAGTAATAACTGTTAATGGTGAGCAAAGAGTTGCTGTTAAGAAAAGCTTTGAATAGCTGAACGATTACTTGTAAATGAAATCACTACTCATATTTCCACCAGACTGGTTACCTTCCGAGCCTTACCTGAGCCTGCCGTCACTGGCGGCGGTCCCGCGCCCGGCAGGGTCCTGGCGAACG
>CATMOP010000360.1 GCA_950072225.1 uncultured Nitrospina sp. | reverse complement strand
TTCCAGCAGCCTTGGGGAGGGGAGTTGCTTTTTTATTGAACTTGATACCTGTGACATCCCGACCCAAGTCATCGATGAGTTCCCCCCCGATAAGAAAGTTGAAATGCCTACCGCCCTTGGGACAGAGAAATATCAAGTGCTCTATATTGAGGACAATCCCTTAAACCAGGAAGTGCTCTTCAAATTACTCACAGAGCGTGAAGATATAGAGATACTAACTGCTCCCTTAGGGAGATTGGGGTTAGAACTCGCTCAGGAGCACCATCCAGATTTAATTTTAATGGACATCGATTTGCCCGATATAAATGGGTTTGACGTTCTTCGGTGCCTGCAAGGTTTGGACGCAACCAAACATATTCCTGTGGTAGCCCTCAGCGCACACGCCATGAAGGATACTATTGAGAAGGCTAAAGATTTGGGATTTAAAGATTATTTAACAAAGCCCGTTGATGTGGATTTATTTTTTTCAACCCTTGACTTGTATTTAAAAAAATAAATTGTTGCATCCAGCGTCATGCTGGTTAAAAATCTTCGTCATCAGGATCATCCTCCACAAACGCTTCATCCACTTGTTCCTGCTCGGCCTTATCCATCAGTTCCTTGATTTGTTCATATCCCGTTGCCAGTTTCTGAATATTAATCAATAAAGTAATCAATTCCGCGTCCGGGCATTCTCGCATTCCTGCAACAAGAGGGCCCCGTTCATCCTCTTCATATTTCTTGTCCCATTTTTCGAAAACAGTGTTGATCTTATTCTTACAATGAATCAAATCATAAAAAAAGGTTTGAACTTCTATTTTTCGCATAATATTCCCAATATTAAAAATTAAACTGAGTTATCCTAAGGGCGCCGCTAAAATTCAATGTTTGCCTTTTGGGCGCCTTTTAAAATATACTATCTATCATTTATTCCCAAACCTTTTTTAAAAATTTATGGCCGACGAAGATCGATTTAAAGACAACGGAAACGAAACCCTGACCGATACTAAGTACAACTTGACCTGGACCAAGGAAGACAGCTATCAAATGCGCAATAAGTGGTGCTCCTGGAAAGGCGCTACCAATTATATTATCTGGCTCAATGAACAAAAATTTGCCGGTTTCGATGACTGGCGACTGCCTAAAAGCCAGGAATGCAGAAACCTGTATGATCATGAATGCAAAAATACTGATTTCGATGGCGACATCGTTCATATTGACTATAAATTCCCTGAAGGTTGTGGCTCAACATACTGGTGTGTTGAGGAACATGGAACCAACGCCATTGTCTACAATTTTTACAGCGACCGGGCGTATCAGGTAAGAAAAAAAGCCAAAGATGAAGAAAGCATGTGTTGCCGGGCTATCCGCACCTCCGGGCCAAAGGTTAAAAAAAGCGGTCGTTTATCCAACACGGGCCGGTCACGACGAGAGGCATAGGACCATCACTAGACATGGTGCGGTGATATTCTTCACCGATTAGAATCCCAACGTTTTATCCTGCAAACAACAATTTTATGGCACACCATCGCGCGACTCGCGCTGAAATTGACTTAACGGCCTTTCGCCACAACCTGCAAAACTTGCGGAAATATCTCGACCCTCAAACCCGGATCATGGCGGTCGTCAAAGCCGATGCCTACGGACATGGAGCTATACCTTGTGCCCGCATAGCGGTTGAAAACGGCGCGGACTATCTGGGAGCTGGAGTGATTGAAGAGGGAATCGAACTCAGGGAAAATGGCCTGAATGCTCCTATCCTGATACTGGGCAGCATCTTTCCCGATGAGGCAGAAGATCTTGTCCGGCACAACCTTGCAACCATACTTTGCACCCGGCCTCTTGCCCAGGCTCTTTCAAAGGAAGCAGAAAAACAGGATAAAACGGTATCAGTCCATATCAAGGTAGATACCGGAATGAATCGGCTTGGGATATCGCCTGAAAATTTACCCGCACTTCTGGATCAGGTTCGCAATTTAAAGAACCTGAAGATCGAAGCCGTCTCCACCCATTTTTCTTCAGCCGATGATGAAGATCTTTCCGTCACTCAGGCACAGCTCGAAGAATTTCAAACTGCCCTGACCATTTTACAAAAGGAAGGTGTTCACACACCAATAGTCCATTGCGCAAACACCTCCGCCCTGTTCAAATTCCCAGAAAGCCATTTCAACATGGTCAGGCCCGGCCTCATCCTTTATGGAGTGCTCCCCTCTCCCTCCCTACGACCGGTCATCGACCAGGGAGAAAATCCGTTCCAGCCCGTCATGCAATGGAAAAGCCAGATCATTCTGGTTAAACCCATTGCCAAAGGCCAGCCCCTGAGCTATTCAAGAAGTTTCACAACCCAGCGGGACAGCCTTATAGCCACCCTTCCCATCGGGTATGCAGACGGACTCCACCGCATGCTGTCTAACAAAATGGATGTTCTGATCCGGGGGCGGCGTGCTCCTCAAGTCGGAAATATCTGCATGGATATGATTCTCATCGATGTCACCGATATTCCTGATGTGCAGGCAGGAGATGAAGTAGTCATTTTTGGTAGGCAGGGAGACGAGATGATATCGGTCGAAGAGCTTGCTGTAAAAGGAAAAACCATTCCCTACGAAATTCTTTGCAGTGTCAGCAAACGGGTCCCCAGAATTTATACGTGATTTCTATTTGTGGGATAGTCACTCCTCCC
>CATMOP010000359.1 GCA_950072225.1 uncultured Nitrospina sp. | reverse complement strand
AAACCTCAATACCAAGGTCGCTTAACTTGAACTTGAATAATATTTATCAAAGGACTATAAATCAAATGTGTCTCTAGTTTATATCAACTCTTGGCACAAATTCGTTTGACGACATACAGGTTGGGCAATAGCTGCCATGATGTATACTAACTATTTCGGTTAAAAAAACTCGCATCCTGTTTTACAGAAGTCCATTGAAGGTACATCCTCAAATAGTGAATTTCTTAATCTGGTGGGTTTTTTCGTTTCTCCACACAGTCCTTCAATGGGCTTCCACCTCCCCTTAATTATCTCTGGCCTTTTTCTTCCAATATTCTGTTTCTTGGTATTCCAATATATCCATTCCTTTTTTCTGTTTATCTATCATTGGACTAAGTTCCTATCTGCAGAAATAATAAATTGTGTAGGCAATTTTATCGTTATGAAAACCAAATCAACCGTTCTTTTTTCACTGGGTTTTTTAATTTGGCTGAGCGGTTGTTCCGGAACCGTACCTCCAACAATTGGGCAATTTGCTAAATGTCCGGATAAACCTAATTGCATATCAACGAGGAGTCCTTTAAGTCTTCATGCCATAGCCCCCCTGACTTATAAAGGTTCTCAGGAAGAAGCTAAATTGAAATTATTGGAAATTATCAAATCGATGCCACGGACCCATGTGGTAACTAATAAAGATCATTTTCTACACATTGAGTTCACATCAAAAATATTTCGTTTTATCGATGATGTGGAATTTTACTTTGAAGACCCCGGTACTATTCATTTTAGGTCAGCTTCGCGGGTGGGTCATTCTGATATGGGTGTCAATGGAGAAAGAATGGAAGAAATACGCAGACTTTTTAGAGGTGGTTAAAGTTTTCTCAGTATGAAACAATTTCCCTGCCTTGCTTTCCTTCTAAACTCATTCGATTTCAGCCACTATCCGCAGAGGAGCGCCGCTTCCGCCGCCAATTTTCATGGGCAAAGCGATGATACGAAATCCTTTGTAAGGAAGTTCCGCTAAACGATGGAGGTTTTCCAGCCCTGAAACATTGGCCTCGCC
The DNA here is from genome assembly GCA_950072225.1 of uncultured Nitrospina sp. Taxonomy (GTDB): domain Bacteria; phylum Nitrospinota; class Nitrospinia; order Nitrospinales; family VA-1; genus LS-NOB. The sequence continues at coordinate 1,640 of CATMOP010000359.1, read as the reverse complement.
AAATATCTGATGAGCAGGAAAGGTTGTCGATTGTCCGAAATCCAGGCTGGCTGTGTCCAAACCCACAGCGGCGACCTTGCGTTTTTGGCTTAAGAACCGGGCTGCATCCGCGCCGAAACCCGGAAAGTGTAGGTGAGCCGTATCGCCCGGCTTGTCCGATCCGAGGTATTTCCGTTTGTCCGGCCAAAACTTTTCCCAGCCGGTTCGGACCAGGACGATGGCCCCTTCGGGAATGGTTCCGTGAATTTTCTCCCACTCCAGAAAATCCTGTACGGAGATCAAGTAATCGGGATGCCCCTCGGCTTTGTGACTCACATCTAACAAAACCCCCGGCGCGATAAGGCGACTCAAAGGAATTTCGTCCACCCGCCACCGCCCTTTGGCGAAATGAGCCGGAGCGTCTATGTGAGTACCGCCGTGTTCGGCTGCGCTGAAATTGTTGGCTTCGTACCAAAATCCGGATTCCGTTTTCCCTTTATGGACCTCATCCAATTGAAAAGGACGGCTGGTCGGCCAGTAAATAGTCGATTGGTCAAAGGGATGGGTCAAGTCTATGTAGCGGGAATCCGCCAAGGTGAGAGTGGGAAATGTGAAAGGGATTGCCAACATCCAAATAAATAGCGCATGATGCAAACAGAATTTTTTCATAATCAACCTGAACGCGAAATTTGACTTTTAAATTTTACCGTAGTTTTCCAGTTAATCCCTTGCTCGATATAATAGTGTCGAAACAAATTTTTTGAAATATGAATTTGGATTAAAACCAAATAGAAAAACCCATCCGTTAAAAACAACCCATAACATACAAGCTTGACCGAAAAGGCCCGCTCGTGTAGGTTGAATATTTAATCGGAATACCAAATTTGAAACACTTCATTAAGCTGGTGGTATGGACGGATTTTAGACTTAGATTTTGTTGCCAGTCAGCACATGATTCAAAAGCCTCGGCTGTCAACAGCGTTCGATGCATTCAAGGAAAAGGATTATGATGAAACGGTAAAACAGTTTAAGGATCAAGCTAACCGTGGAGACCCTGTGGCGCAGTATAACCTCGGCATTATTTACGAAACAGGGGTGGGTGGGTATAGGGATGACGAAATGGCTGAAGGGTATTACCGCAAGGCGGCAAGAAGTGGTGATGCGGAGGCTCAACTACAACTGGCTACAATCATCGGTGGCGATGTATTACTACAAGAGCAACCAAAGCCAATCCAGTGGAAACCAACCTGCTCAATCCTGTATCATATTGGTATTGATAAATCACATTCAAAGTTTCATTGGGGGTTTTTTTTGGCAGTGGAATAGATAAGCGAATTACTTTTTCAGATTCCGAAAAATTTTAATCAAGCTCTCAAAACAGGGGGTATACACCCTGTGTAAAAATGATAAAATTTTGGAAATTGTACCGACAGGTCTAACTCAATGTTTGACGGGGTGGGTCATTTTTGGGGCGAGGGTGCAGCATAGCTATCCTTTCATCCTTTCCAACTCCATCTTATAAAACATCCCCGCCTCTTTAACCATCCTGCCCAGTATCACATCATCCAAATCATCAGGCGGTATATCCTTGGGATTCAGGCACACGCCCTCATATTCCCCCGGCTTCGTTGCAGTCAGCTTGAAGGTGATACCATTGATGG
>CATMOP010000358.1 GCA_950072225.1 uncultured Nitrospina sp. | reverse complement strand
CGAACTGCCAGCCGTTCACGCGGAACAATCAAGCGAGACGAGCCTTGCTGGTCAAAAAAACAATCCACGCTGAATTCTTTTCCATCGATTCGTTGTTGAAACACATGATCGGGACATTTTTTCATGTAAAAATCCAGGTCGCCATCGCTTTCCAAGACAAACTGGTCTTTACTACCTTCGCCCCGGCGCGGCTTGGCAATAAGAGGAAAAGTAGATTCTATTTTTCCCGGCAAAAATGTTGACGGGGTGTCGAATCCTTCATCTTTTAAAAACTCATATAGTTTCCATTTATCGTGGCAGATTTCGATGGCACGGTTTGCGGGTATCCACAAACGGCAACTGGCCGCTTCCAGTTCGTGACGATGGTCAGCCATGAACTCGATGGACTTGTTGGTCAAGGGAATCAGAATCGTTTCGCTTTCGCAAAACCCGAGAAGCGATTGCAAGCACTGGGAATCTGAAAAAAGCGGTAAAACCTGCGAGCGATCTGCTGCTTTAAAAGAAGGCGCAAGCGGATCGCTATCCACACAGATCAACTCAACGGACTGCGGGAATGCAGATTTAGCCTCCTGAAACGCCTTGATAAGGGAAACCCTCCAATGCGGGGCCAGAAAAAGGATTTTTAAAACTTCCATATTGGTTAGTAACTACTCAGATGACTTATTTGGTTGAGAATCTTTGCCGATGCACCCCAGATTCTGTGGTGTTGAAACCAGTACATCACACCTTCGGGCTTGCTCCCAACATCCCGTTGTTGCGTTGAAAGCAGAGAAGTGAAGGGCATCTCCAAAACTTCTCCCACCTCATTCTCAGCAGGCTCATACTTGGGGGCCGAAGGCAAAACCGAAACAAAAGGGGTAATTTCAAAACCTAACCGTGTCTTGACAACAGGAAGCTGCCCCAGCACGTCTTCGGATTCAACCTGAATGGCAAGCTCTTCCTCGGTTTCTCTAAGTGCTGTGGCCAGCAGGTCATCATCCTGCTCTTCAAACACTCCGCCGGGAAAACTCACTTCTCCTGCATGATACTTAAGGTGCATGGCTCTTCTGGTCATCAGCACATAGGTTTTTTTTGGCTTGGGATAAAGCATAACCATCACCGCAGCCCGCTGGGGATGGGGGAAAGTCGTCTCTCGCACCAGGGGAAAATCGTGCTGCAGTTTGTGTCTAATTAAAAACAGGTCCATAAATGTCCTTTGTTTCCGGTACCAGGCTTACCTACCAAACCTTTTTGTATTCTTCGATGTCGAACCCAACGGTAACTTTATGTTTATCCACCGCGATCGGACGTTTGATCAACATTCCGTCGGAAGCAAGCAAATCTAAAGCCTGGCTTTCGGTCATGGTTTTCAGTTTGTCCTTTAGCTTCAACTTCCTGTATTGGCCTCCGCTTGTATTAAACAGCTTTTTCATTCCTTTGGCTTTCATCGCCGCTTTTAGGACCAACTTTGGCGGCGTTATTTCGGTTATATCGATCAATTCAAACTTAACCTTCCTGTTTTCCAGGAACCGGATCGCCTTGCGGCAAGTTCCGCATTTACTATAAGAATATAGCTCCATCTGGAAACCTCCTTCCACCCACTCCCGTGGGATGGCGTGATATTCTTCCCTAACCTTCATGCCCCAGTTATATCCTCTTCATTAATCTTCGTGCCCCGCATGGGGTAGAATGGGGTAGCAGGGGCAAACCAGCAAGAACTTATCAAGCCGCCAATATCTCCGCTTGCCAGAGAGAGTTATTGCTCATTGGCCCCACGCCTAGTGGCACAATATATGGTGGGCTGAATTTCATAGTATACCAAACATGGTATAATTTCACTTTACAATATCTTATGATTGGGATAATCTTTCTCCCAGCATACGAGCCTTAAAAGATCCGATAATCCCGGGAGCCAAACCAAATATGTACTTAAAAAATTTAGAGTTAGAGGGTTTTAAATCGTTTGTCGACCCTACTAACCTGGAGTTTAAAAACGGTTTTACCGCCATTGTCGGCCCAAACGGTTGCGGGAAAAGCAATGTATCTGACGCAATTCGCTGGGTCATTGGCGAGCAAAGATCCAAAACTCTACGTAGCACCCGCATAACAGATCTCATTTTCAATGGCAGCAGTAGCCGGAAACCGGTGAACCGGGCGGAAATTTCCCTAACCTTAGCCAATGTACCACCGGGACTCCGGATTGCCGGGGTTCCCAATTCTTCTGAAGATGTCAAAGTCACCCGTTGCTACCATCGTTCCGGCGAAAGCGAATTTTATATCAACCAGATTCCATGCCGCTTAAGGGATATCACGGATTTCCTGATGGACGCAGGTATCAGTCCGAAGGTATTGACCATTATTGAACAAGGTCATATTCAAGACATCATCACTTCCAAGCCGGAAGAAAGGCGGGTTCTAATTGAAGAAGCGGCGGGGATCCTGAAATTCAAGCACCGCAAAAACGAAGCCATCCGCAAGCTCGACAGCTCCCGCCAGAATTTGGAACGGGTGGCAGATATCGTTCAAGAACTGGCCCGGCAAGTCGAATCGTTAAAGCGCCAGGCCGCCAAGGCGGAACGCTATAAAAAATACAAATCCGAGATTAAGCAACTGTCTCTGAAACTTTTCTCTGTCAAAGTCTGCCGTTACCAAACGCAACTGCAAACAATAGAAGCAGAGCTAAAAGAGCAAACCCAAAAGAAAACCGAGTGGAG
>CATMOP010000357.1 GCA_950072225.1 uncultured Nitrospina sp. | reverse complement strand
GACATAACTGGGGCATAAAGGTTAATGAAGAGGACATCACGCAGGGAAGCAGATGTTTCGACCTAGCTCAGTATGACATCTTAAAATCCCATCCTGCCGAGATAACTCTTGGATCGCCAATAAAAGTTTTGCTCATTGCCACCGGCCGCTGGTCGGCGCCTGGTGGCTGTGTTAAACTTGCTGCATCTTCAAAGATCGAAAGAGGGATGACATGTTTTTGCCGTGCATACAGCTTTTTGCATTGATCGCAATTTTTATCCTGACAACGGACTTTGCCCAAGCGACCACAGCGAAAAACCCGGCAACCCAACTGGGCACCGTCTCGTTCCCCACTTCTGGCACCGGGCAGGCGCAACAACATTTCCTGCGCGGCGTTGCCGCTCTGCACTCTTTCTGGTACACCGAAGCGCTGGATGCGTTCCAGCAGTCTACCGAGGCCGATCCGCAGTTCGCCATGGGATACTGGGGAACAGCCATGGCCCACAACCATGGATTATGGGAAGAGCAAGAGAATCAATTGGCAAACGCCGCGCTGGCTAAAATCCCGGACACCCTGAATTTAACACAGCGGGAACAAGACTATATTCATGCTGTCCGGCTGCTTTATGGCGACGGCAAAAAACCCATGCGCGATAAAGCTTATTCCAAAGCCATGGAAAAAATTTATCGCACCTATCCGGCTGACCTGGAGGCCGCCTGTTTTTATAGTCTGTCCCTTTTAGGTCTGGCAAGAAACGCGGAAAACAAATTGCCGTTGCAGGTCGAGTCGGGTGCCATTGCGCTGGAGGTTTTTCAGAAGAGTCCGGATCACCCTTGTGCCGCGCATTACGCCATCCACGCCTTCGACACACCCAATCTTGCGCGGCTTGCTTTGCCTTCCGCCAAACGTTTCGCCAAAATCGCTCCGGCATCGCCCCACGCCCAGCACATGCCGGCGCATATCTTTGTTCAGCTTGGCATGTGGGCGCAAGCGTCAACATCCAACAAAAACGGCTGGACCACTTCTGTCGAATGGGTGGAAAGAAAAAACCTGGCGAAAAGCAAACGCGGTTACCACAACCTGCAATGGCTGCACTACACCACCCTGCAACAGGGGCTCATCAAAGATGCCGAGGCGATTTTTGCCATCCAGCAAAAAGATATGCAGGAAGGAATCCAGTCCCAATCCAATTTAAGTGCCGGGAAATATTATCCGCGCATGCTCGCCGCCGCCATTATTGAGACCGCGCAATGGCAGAAAGCAGGACAACTCACTCCGCCTGACGGATGGAAACCTAAAAGCTATGCCAGCGCCGCAACTCATTTCGTCCGCGGATTCGCCGCCGCCATGCAGGGGAATATTGAAGAAGCCAGGAAACATCTCGCGGAGTTAAAAACCATCGGCGAAAAAGGGTTTCGCAAAAACTTTTTCAAACGGCCTGAAAACCTGCAAGTGTGGCAACTGGAAATCCAGGTTGCGATGAAACTTCAGCAGAGAGAGTATGACGCCGCCATCCAACTGGCGAAACAAGCAACGTTGGTAGAAGAAAAACTTCCGCCGCCGTCCGGGCCGCCACGCATACTCAAGCCTACCTACGAATTACTGGGTGAAGTTTATCTGCAAGCCCACAAACCGATTCAGGCCCAGGAGCAATTCGCCATCTCTCTTGGGCGGCACCGCAACCGACTCCGCTCCCTGGTGGGGGCCGCTCGCGCCGCCAAAGCAAGTGGCGACAAATCCTCAGCGAAAGAAACCTATGAACGTTTGCTCAGCCAGTTGAAAGACGCCGACCCTGGGTTACCTGAACTTGCAGAGGCAAAGGAATATTTGAATGATTTTTGACGAGTGGAAACCGTTAGCCGAACAAGGGATAGCCGAAGCGCAATACAACCTTGGGTTGATGTACAGCAACGGCCAGGATGTTCCCCGCGATGATGAGGAAGCAGTCAAATGGTATCGGTTGGCGGCCGAACAGGGGTTCGCAGAATCCCAAACCAACCTCGGCTTGATGTACGGTACAGGCCGGGGAGTCGAGCAGAATTATATGGAGGCGGTCAAATGGTATCGGGTCGCTGCCGAACAGGGCCTGGCCCAGGCCCAACACAACCTTGGGGTGATGTATGGCAGAGGAAGAGGTGTGGCAAAAGATTATCAGGAAGCAATCTGGTGGTTCAAGCTATCAGCTGAACAGGGATATGGTCAGGCACAATACAATCTCGGGTTGATGTACAGCCGAGGTGAGGGATTGCCCATAGACCATAAGGAAGCCGTCAAATGGTATCGGCTTTCGGCTGAGCAGAGGATTCCCGGTGCGCAGTCAAACCTCGGTTTGATGTATGAAAAAGGCCTGGGGGTGGAACAGGATTATGTTGAAGCCCACAAGTGGTTCAACATTGCCGGGGTGAACGGCAATGAAGTGGGAAAGAAAAATACGGACATCATAGAAAAGAAAATGACTCCCGGGCAGATTGCCATTGCCATAGGCCTCGCCAGAAAGTGGCTGGAGGAAATATAATTACGGTAATACCGAGGTCTAAGGAAGAATTTTACCCCCTTAATGATCGGCGGATATTCCGGTACCATAAAAATAAAAACGGTAAAATTACCCCGCCCGCAACAATAGCCCAGGCAATGGGTTTGTCCGCAAAAACGATGGGCCAACCTTCGTTCGCTTTTCTCCTGAATTTTATTTTTTAGCCGCATCCGAATTGACAGAAAAAAATTCCGCCATCAATTCACTATTGC
>CATMOP010000356.1 GCA_950072225.1 uncultured Nitrospina sp. | reverse complement strand
ACACGTCCGGATAATCACCAAACAGGTCCTTGTGAGCTTCAATCGCCGGGACCAGCAGTTCTTTATCCTCGATCCGTTTTTCCATCACCTTACTCGACAGTCATAAGTTTACATTAGGCAGCATTCTTGTCAACACCCTTATTCGTGCGTGATTTTTGCTTCTGCAGAATTAATTGCGTTATCCAGTCTTTAGTGAAACCGTATAAATTGTTTTTGAGAATATTAGCCAAAGCCGTTCGCGTAACGAATTCGGAAGGGGTCTTGGAACTAACGGTGCTGAGCCAGCAGTTGGCTTTGCTCTTTACTTTTTGGGGAAACTGTTTGGCAATCAGTTGCAGCATACCCAACACGAGCAGTTGAACATTGACAAATTTCTCAATCGCCGCGAGCGTGTTTTGGGTTTGGTTGAGATTCGAAGAACGTTGCTTTTGATCTTTATTCCTTTTGGGACGGCGGGATGCCGGACTGAGGTATTGTGACCAGAAATGGTAAGCCATGCCGCCCAGTGTGTTTTTGAGCGTATCAAACAGCGTCTCAATCGTCACACGCCGACAGTAGAGTTGTATGGCGGTCACCGGACTCAGGGTCAGGTCAGAGGCCATGAGAATAATACGGCCACGAGAGGTTTCAGCTAAAATGAAACGTAACTTTGATTTGACCGGCCTCCAAAGTAAATCAAGAACCAGGTAGCGAATCGTTTCACTTTGGCCGTAGATGTTGGCTGGGGCTTTCTGGAAGGTATAACAGTTGGCCTTCGAATCAAAGAGGGTCATCAACTTCAGTTTTTGGCCATACTCTTTGGGTCGTCCTCTTTGATGTTTCTTCTTTTTGGGCGGGTCACGGTAGGCCACGACGTTTTTCTTGGCTCGAGTCAAGATGTGAACAAAGTTTTTCATCCCATTCAGTGTTTGTGCCGCGGCCCCAAACACCGGCCCTACCGCAAAATAAGCGTCCAGCACCAGGTAGGCGGGTGTTCCCATCGCCCGGGCCACTTGCCTGGCCATCTCAACGACTTGGACGGTTTTTGACAACGGTTTCGACTCACCCGGTTTGGTAAAAAGGGCCAATCCTTCTTGTATAGAGGCCCAAAGCGGTGTCGCAAAGTATTTGTCACCCGCCTGCACCAATAGTCCCAGACATCCCCAATGATGGCCCCGAAAAAACGACGGTTTGCTGCCGGTTTCTGAATCCTGATGCAAGGTGGTTACCGCGGGCATTTTACGCCCATCTTTCGGTGTCTGGGTGTGGTCTCCAATAAGAACCAGACGATCATCGATACGATGAGCCACATTTTTTTTAACCAGCCACTGCCACCAGATGGACATCAGGCCTTCAACCTCCCAGGCACGGGAATGGAAAAAATGGAGCAGACAGAGATAACTTTCCGGCGCCAGCGACAAGGCTCGAACAATCGAACTGACCCCGTAGGTATCGCTACGCAAAATAAACCCAATGAAGACCACCACAAACCAACCAAAGGTCGCCTGTCTGGAAAAGACAGGCCTCATGAACGTTAGAAAGCGTTCCAGTTCTTTCAGCATGGCAAACTCCTTTTTTTTATTTTTTTCTTGACAGTCCCTTGTCACGATACTATGCTGTGTAGCATAGTCTATTCAAAACAAAAATCAACAGGAAAGGTCAAAAACATGGGAAAAAAAGAACTGGCAAAAATGAAACGACGGGTTAAGACACTTCAAAAACAACTGGGGCAGTTAGGCCCGCTCATGCGTGGCAGTGTGGTGGTCATCGGAACCCGCAACAAGCAGCCATACTTCTCACTTAACAAAAACAAGAAGACTCATTTGATTTACCTGGGAAAAAAGCGAGAAGATAAAGCGAGGGAATATTCTCAGAACTACCAGAAACTTCTTGAAATCGTTGAAGAAATGACTACGATTAACATGACGCTGCTAAAAGAAAACGCCTGCCTCTAATACGAAATAAGGCAGCAAGAACTTATGACTGTCGAGCACCTTATAATGATGGATATATTTTTCTCCGGTCTGGGCGATCAGAATCTTATGGCCAAACTCGATCGGTTTACCTGCCTTGCCGCGAACGATAAGCTCGGTATGTTCTTCAAACAGGCTATACAACTTTTCATCTGGAGGTACTTTTTCATCTTGAATAATGCGACGGTCAGCCTGGTCGACGATTCGTAACACCAGTGGAAGATAATGGCTCAATTCCACCACATCGTAATCGGCGGCAAAGACCCTCTTGCAAACTTGCTGGCCCACACCGTGAATCCAGCGAACACGATTGATCAGTGTGGTATATTGACGTTTGACTTCTTGTTGTGTGTTTTTTCTTTTGCTGGAGGCGTTACGAGCAATAAAGGTGGCCAGTTTTTTAACTTTGTCGACATGGAAACGATGCCGTAAGTCCAATTGCGGCAATTCGTTCTGAATCGTACTGACCAGACGAGCCAGAGTGCGGAAACTGTCCCACAATAATGAGGAGTCGGTCGGGTAATGAATATTGGTCTCATACACCGTTGTATCCATCCGCTGCTTTACGCGGTTGATCATTTCTTCAGTAATGGCATAGCCGGTCAGAATAGCATTCATGGTATCGATCGTTGTCGCACCCAAGGCACTGTATGCCCTATTCAGGAAGGTGAAATCCATCGTCGACTTGACGCCCAGCCGAACAAAATGTTGTAAAAACTCACTATTGTCGATCAAGACGATGGTATGGCGATAACTTTTGCCTTCGATAAACAGGACGA
>CATMOP010000355.1 GCA_950072225.1 uncultured Nitrospina sp. | reverse complement strand
ATCAGCTGGATACCGCCTTATGCATAACCAGCGAAGCGGAATTGATGCAGTAACGAAGCCCGGTAGGTTTCGGCCCGTCTTCAAAGACATGGCCCAGATGGCTATCGCATTTGCTACATAATACTTCCGTCCTCCGCATAAAGAAGAGCGTGTCCTGTTCGGTGGCGATATTTTCGGGAGTGATGGCCTGGTAAAAGCTCGGCCACCCCGTGCCGGAATCAAATTTAGTGATGGAGGAAAATAGGGGCGCGTCGCAACATACGCAATGATAGATTCCCCGGTCATGGCAATCCCAGAGTTTGCCGCTGAAGGCCGGCTCTGTTCCTTTTTTTCTGCAGACTTTAAACTGCTCTTCGGTCAGGGTTTCCTTCCATTCGCTTTCGGTTTTTGTGATTTTTTCGGCCAAAGCAGTTTTCTCCTTAAAAGGTTCCGGTTATTTTTTTTCTTCGATCCATTTTTGAAGATTTTCTTTTATTTCTGGCTTCAAGCTGATTTCTTCAAATGCTTTGGATTCATCTTTTCCCAGCGATCGGGCTATCCTACACAAGATTTCCAATTGTTTCTGGTAAATTTCGCAGAGCCCACATATAGCCAAATGCATCTTCAACCGCATCCGGCTAAAAAAAGGAAGAGAATGGTCCCGGCTTTCCGAAATAAGCGGATAGACATCCTCGCAGGACATTTTAAATGCTTTCATCATTCCTTTAAACATAAAAATCCTATTTCGCTATTTGGCATTAAACCAGTTCGATTCAAGGCACAGCTTGAGCTGGTTTCTGGCCCGGTGCAAGATGACCCATAAATTAGTCGGTTTTATATTGAATTCGTTACAGATTTCCTCGGAACTCATCCCATCAATTTCCTTTAGGACAAATACCCGGTGAAATTTATCCGGCAACCCGTTCAGGCATTATGCCAGAATCCGGGCGAGTTCGTTGTTTTCAGCTGCTTTTGCCGGATCCAGGTTCCAGTTTCCCGGTTTGGGAACCATGTGCCCAGCGGCATCAAAATGGATCTGGTTGGATCCTTCCTCCGAAGTCAGGTCGATGGAAATATTTTTTTTAGAACTTCTAAAATAATCCATAGTTTTATGTTTCAGGATTCCGAACAACCAGGTTTTTTCCGATGATTTACCGGCAAAGGAGTTCTGTGACTTTAACGCGGCGAAAAACGCCGACTGAACCAGTTCTTCAGCCGCTTCCGGATCTTTAACCCGGACAAGGGTGTAACGGTACATCATATCCGCATAGTGCTCTACCCATTTTTGCGGGTTCAAAGTCTCCTGGCTCATAATTCTCTGGCAATAGTGGAGGGTTTAGACTTGAACGCGATAGAAGGAGCCCATATACTTGGTTTTATGGGAGAGCACACCACAGATTCCGGGGAATGCGCCAGAATCCTGAAAGCATTGGGGGATGAAACCCGGTTAAAAATCGTCCAGTTATTGCTTAAAGGGGAAAAGAGCGTTTCTGAAATTGTCCGGTCTTTATGCATGGGGCAACCCCAGACCTCCCACCATCTTTCCATATTAAGATCCTCGGGCCTGGTTGGAACCCGGAGAGAAGGCAACAAGATTATCAACTTTATCCATCCAGGTAAATATTTTTTAAATAAAAAAGAGACCGGGCTGGATCTGGGTTGTTGCTCAGTCAACTTCGACACTACTGGGCGTAGGGCCGACTAGCAATAGCTGAATTGGGCGAGCAAAGAGTTATCTTGGCCTAATTAAGTTTTTGCTTCGTTCCCACCGGGCGTGGCCCGGTTCTTTGATTCCTATTTCATAAAACTGTTTGAAAAAGGACTTGAGCAAGCGAACTGGATCGAAAGAAATATCCAGCGGATAAGCCTGTTTGAAATCCTCAACGGCGAGAGACCTGTAATCTGCGGGGCCTGAAATCTCCATGTATTCCACATCAAACTGGCCGAATTGTTTGAGTTTCGCCGCTTGCAGAGCATAACCTTTATCCAGAGGTATGTTTAAGAGATCGGCAAAAATCCGGTCGATAGCAGTTATGTCCGTGGATGCACCCATCACTCCAAGAGGGTAGGGGGTTCCATTGAGCGGGCCTTGACCCTGCATGGCCTGAATGCCGTCCACGATTGTAAGGCAGGGATTGACATGCCGCGCAATGTCTATCAACATTTTCCCGAACTTTATTTTGTCGTTTTTAACCAGGCAATGAAGAACCGGTTTGCGCTTACCGATAACCAGTCCGAACAGATTTTTAATGCCCAGCGTCATTGTCATCTGGCAATGAGACTTAACCTTCGGCAGATTAATGATTCTGTCATATTGTTCCAGGCAACCGGCTATTTTTAGATGCGGAACGCCCTCTTCATTTTCAAAAGGGATGGGGTCGGTCAAGGGCAGGATCCTGGCACCATATTTTTTTTCCAGCAAGCCATACCCGGCTTTGTCAGCCACCGCAGATAAACTGCCCAGGGCGGGACTGTCGCTGATAACGATTTGGCCGACAGATAGATCCTTGAGGACGCGGCACACGGCTTCCAACACCACGGGGTGGGTGGTGACACAGCGTTCGGGTTTGAAACCTCTTAAAAGATTGGGTTTCAAAAGAACCTTCTGGCCCGGACTGAACATGGATGCTTCCGGGTCCAGGATATCCAGGGAGTCCCGGACAAACTGTTCCACCTTTTCGATAGAATAATCTTCTAATTTTTGTAAGTGGATTTTTGATTTCATAATTTTTTTAGGTGCGCGGTATTATATCCCCGTTGT
>CATMOP010000354.1 GCA_950072225.1 uncultured Nitrospina sp. | reverse complement strand
TAAATATCATATATATATTTTCGGTTAATTCATTTTTTAGGATGATTTGAAATAATAGTGGGGGACAGTATTCGCCGGAACCCAATGATCCTTTCAGGGATTTTCCATTGAAAAGGGAGAGCCTAACCAACCCATTTAAATCTTGCACACCGATTTAAATATGAGAAAAAAAGATAGGGTTGGTAACCACCTATTGACGAGCCCCTGGTTTCTGCCTCCCTCGCTAGAGGGTAAATCAGTAAATTGGGTTATGGAAATAGTACAGGGCATCGTCACCGGGGTTAATACTGTAATCAGGCAAGCTGGAGCAATGCTCAAGGTTTATCTTCCATTGCACACCTTCCTTGATAAAAACATAATTGCAAACGCTGTGTTGCCGCTCATCGGTATCGGTCGATTTGGAGGTGATGCTGATAATTTCATCTACCAGAACATAACCCACCTCTTTGCCCACTTTCCCACTGAGAACCTGGCGTTGTGTCTCGCATTTCATATCTCTGAAATCGGACATCATCTGCCGGTAATCCTTGACCCTGTTTTCCAGCAAGGCGCGTTTATCATCCACCATAATGACCAGGCTTTTAGCATAAAACTGTGGAAGTTTTTCAGGTTGGGTGCAGGTCAACGCGTCTAATTTTTTGAGAATGTCAGCGAGACTATCCGTTTCAGCTGCTAAAACCTGACTGCTGAATACCAGTGAAAATACTAAAACCAATCCTGCTACAAAGCTGCGTTTTTTCATTTAAAATCTCCAAAAATCCGGTCAGCGACCGGTGGCTACTGCAATAGCTTTTATTGGCGAGCAAAGAGTTATCTCGGCTCAATCAAGTTCTTGCCCATTGGATCCAGCGTCACGCTGGCGGCCGCTGGCCGGTTAGGGAAAGTTTTGTAGAATAATTTCTACTGTTTCTCCATCCTGAGCCCAGCCGAAAGTTCCGGACCCTGCAAAGGTGGTGATGATTCCGCTGGTGTCCACTTTACGGATTCGGTTATTTCCCATATCAGAAATATATAGATTGCCTTTTGAGTCGAAGGTGATGGCTGAAGGGCTTTTGAGCATAGCTTTAGTGGCCGGGCCGCCGTCACCAAAAAAGCCTTGATCGCCTGTGCCCGCAACCGTCATGATGTTTCCATCCTTCGTGATTTTTCTTACTATATGAGAGTTCATGCCGACGATATGCAGTTCCCCGGTCGGGCTCATAGCCAGGTAGTCCATATTGCGAATTCCCGCTTTCAATGCCGGGCCGCCATCTCCCGTGTTTTTATGGTTGCCGTTCCCCGCGATGGTGGTGATAATGCCCTTGGAATCTATTTTGCGGATCATGTTATTGGCGGCATCAGCGATATACAGATTGCCTGCCTTATCGGTGACCAGAGCGCTGGGGTCGCGGAACGCGGCTTCACTTGCCGGGCCGCCATCGCCATAGTAGGCCGACTCTCCGGTACCAGCGATGGTGGTGATTTTGCCCTGGGCAGAAACTTTGCGGATTTGGTGATTGAGCCGGTCGGAGATAAACATATTGCCTTTATGGTCAAAAGCGATGTCTGAAAAGGTTGTGATTACCGCCAGTTCCCCGGTTTGAACCTTGCCTTTATATTTGCTTTTGGCAATGGATTCCAGATAGTTCTTGGAAACCGTATCCAGAACTTTTCGCATCATGCCCTTCTCATCTATTTTTCGAAGGATACTGACGAAACTGCTGGGGCTGATGATGAACATTTCTTCTTTGTCATTCAGCTTCAGGGATGTCGCTCCATAGATGGAAGCTTTCAGGGCGGGCAGGCCATCACCGATATTTCCACGGATTCCGGTCCCGGCGATGGTTTGTATAATTCCGTCCGGTGAAACCCGACGAATGCGGTAGTGTCCTTTATCTGAAAAGATCACGTTGCCTTTTTTGTCAACGGCGATCCCGTGGGGAAAACTCAATTTCGCCCCGGTAGCCGGGCCACCATCTCCGGCAAACATCTTCACTCCGTTTCCGGCAACGGTTTCGATACTGCCGCGACGGGGGTCTATCCGGCGAATGCGGTAATGCGACCGATCAATAATCAGTATTTTGCCATCCTGATCCAAGGCCACTCCAAAAGGCAGGTATAAATTGGTGTCACGGGCTGTTTCAGACTCACCGTTGTAATCCTGCTGTCCAGTTCCCGCCACGGTCCGAATCATTCCCTGGGTGTCCACAGAACGGATGCGGTTATTATTTCGGTCGGCGATGTACAGTATGCCATTTTTATCCACCACCACGCCGGTCGGCCCGGCGATACTGGCGCGATAGGAGGGCCCATTATCACCCATGAAAAAGAAGCCGCCATCGCCGGCAACAGTAGTGATGATTCCCTGTGGATTGACTTTCCGCACCCGGTTGTTTTCGCGATCGGCGATATAGAGATTTCCTTTTTTATCCAGGGCCAGCCCGAAAGGTTTTGACAATTGTGCTTGGGTGGCAGGGCCTAAATCGCCTTTATACCCGTCCCCTCCATTGCCTGCAAAAGTGGTGATGGTGCCCTTATTGTCCACCACGCGGACCCGGTTGTTGGAACGGTCGGAAATATAAATATTCCCCTTATCATCGACCGCGACTCCGGAAGGCAGGTTGAGCTGGGCTTGGGTAGCTTTTCCGCCATCACCGCTGAAACCTGCGGTTCCGTTACCCGCGACAGTAGTGATGATTCCCCGGGTGTCCACTTTTCGAATGCGGTGGTTATTGCGGTCTGCGATATAGAGGTTGCCTTTTTTATCGAAGGT
>CATMOP010000353.1 GCA_950072225.1 uncultured Nitrospina sp. | reverse complement strand
GGGGCAGGCTCAGGACAGGTGCCGGGGTTTCGCCCCGAGTCCCCGTTCGACATGCCCGACTACCTCGACTCGCTCCTCGGTGAGGCCTGTGGCAACCGTGCTCCGCGTGGATTGTAACGCGAACTTAACGGCGTCATCACGATTCCTTTACTCGGGTAGGCTAAGCTGACTCCAGATAGGACTTGACGATGGTTCGGCCCGACACAGTATTGAGCAGATAAAAAGAACGGAAAATGGAATGGTCGCGCGAAATTTTCCCGAGCGGATTCTGCGGAAACAATGCAGATATCATTTTACGCACCGAGGCAGAAAATGCGGAATCGGCCCGGGCGGAATTGTCGTCGATAAAAAGAAATCCTCCATAGCTCAAATAATTGCGCAAAATTTTCAAGTCCTTTTCCGGAAAAGGATCGAATCCCGCATCTCCCGCCATAGTGAGGAAAGGGTACCGGAATAATTCCGGGTCTGAAATTTTCAGCGCAACCGGTTCACGGTTGACTTCAATGGACGTTCTGCGTGAAATCTGGGCAAGCAGGCTTCGCAGGGCTTCCGGCCGGGGGTTATCGTTGCCTCCCTGGTACATGATCCGGGGAAGGGTCAGGTTGGAATAACTGCCTCCGATCGCTTTTACCGATTCGACCCCTACGATAAAAAAAAGGGCCAACCCAAATATGAAAAAAAAATTTCGCATCCACTTGAGTTTAAAACAGCTTCTGTAGGTATTCAAGCCCACCCCCACCCACTAGACGTGGGGCCAGTGTGCCATCGCTTTATTTGGCGAGCAAGAGTTACCACGGCTCAACGAGCTCTTGCCCTTTGGCCCTCTGCCTAAGAGCCCCTTGTCAGGGGGACATTAAATTCCTCTCCTGACTAAGGAGGGGTTAGGGAAGGTTTATAAATAATATTTCATACCCTATTCCTTTAGGCGGTGCACCGCTTGCAAGGGTTGAGTTGGCTGTTGTACACTAGCTTTTTGCCACTCTTAACCTTTGAAAATCGACATGCCACGAACCGTTTTGCTCAACCCCGGCCCGGTCAATGTTACCGATAGGGTCCGACAAGCGTTAATGCTTCCGGATCTCTGCCACCGGGAAAAAGAATTCACCGATCTTATGGCAGCGATCCGCGCAAAATTACTCAAGGCTTTTAATATCGAAGAGGAATACACTTCGGTGCTGGTTTCCGGGTCGGGAACAGCGGCACTGGAAATGGCTGTCTCCTCCTCCTTGAGTCCAGGCCGGTCCATGCTGGTCATCCAAAATGGAGTCTATGGCGAACGCATCGGAAAAATTTGTGACGTTTACCAGTTCAACCGCCGCACGATCAAACTGGGCTGGGGAGAACCGCCAAGTTTGGAGGACATTGAAAAAGAATTAAAGCAAAATCCCGACATAGAAGTGGTGGCTCTGGTGCATCATGAAACAACGACCGGGCTTCTCAACCCCTTAAAAGAAGTGGGCGAACTTGCCCGCCGTTATGAAAAAATCTATTTGGTGGACTGCATCAGCAGTCTGGCGGGAGATGAAATCGATTTCAAGTCCTGCCCCATTGATATTGCCGTCGGCACCGCCAATAAATGCATTCAGGGTTTTCCAGGCGTGTCTTTTGTCCTGCTTCGGGAAAAAGACCTGGAACGCTTGCGCAAAATTCCTGAGCGGTCTCTCTACTTCAATCTTACCGGCTACCACAAAGCTCAGGAGAAAGGCGGATTGTTGTTCACACCTGCAATCCCTGCCCATTACGCGCTGGACGTTGCGCTGGACGAACTGATTGAGGAAACGGTAGCGAGCCGAGTACAACGTTATGCCGACGCGGCAAAAATTTTACGCACTGGATTTAAAGATATCGGCCTGGAGTTTTTAATTCCTGAAGGTTGGCGAAGTAATTGCCTAACCGGCCTTCGCCTGCCAAAGGGAGTGGGCTATGAAAAGCTTCATGCAGAGTTGAAGGCCAACGGGTTCATCATCTATGCCGGGCAAGGCAATCTCAGCGACACTATTTTTCGAATAGCAAATATGGGCGATATAACTAACGAAGAGTTTGAGCGGTTTTTGCAAATCCTGAAAACTACCTGTAGTAATTTTTAATATTATAATTTCCCATCCTACCTTAGCTGTTAATTAAATAAATCTAAAAAAAACAATAGAATAGCCGCAAGACCCTTACTTTAAAAAATTTAATTTCATATTACTGTAATAAAAATGTGACATTATTTTGCCCCAATAGCATTACTCTTGTATAGTTAATCCTTAAACTATATTCCGACAAAGAATAATCATGTAGGTATAATTGGCTTTTAGATTACGAATTTTTATTTTGAGGAGGTAAACGCTATGTTCGGCTTACTCAATGGCAACAAAAATTCGCCAACCGAAGCGATGCTGGAGAACGCACCCACCAACGTGATTTACGCCAACAAGAATCTAAACGTCCAATATTTGAACCCGGCTGCCAAGAAAACCTTGAAGACCCTGGAGCAATATCTACCGGCTAAGGTCGATGAACTTATTGGCCGCTCTATAGACATTTTCCACAAGGACCCGGCCCACCAAAGAAAGATTCTGCAAGACCCCAGGAACCTGCCGCACTAGGCCCTCATCCAGGTTGGACCGGAAAAACTCGATCTTCTTGTGAGCGCCATATATGATAACAAGCAAAATTACCTTGGCCCCATGATCTCCTGGTCGGTGATGACCGAAAAACTGGAACTGCAAGAACGGGAAAAACAAAACAAGGAAAAAAAATTTTAGAAAA
>CATMOP010000352.1 GCA_950072225.1 uncultured Nitrospina sp. | reverse complement strand
GTTCGAATAAAGAACCTCCGGTTGTCACCACATCATCAACCAAGAGAACACGCTGACCCTTTTCCAGGTAAAACCCACGGCGAAAAGTAATCTGCTCCTCAACTCGCTCTGAAAAAATACCTCTGGTATTCAAATTTTTTCCAACTTCATAAGCCAGGATGATTCCACCCGTCGCTGCGCCTACAACGATATCCACATTTTCATTCTTGAAATGATCCGCCATTGATGCACACACTGCTTCCACAACATCCGGCTGGCAAAGTAGTGCAAACTTTTCGAAATATTTATCACTGTGACGGCCGCTTGTCAGCAAAAAATGACCATCCAGCAATGCTACGCTTTTACGAATATTCTGTATGATATTTTCAGAATTCATTACTGAATTTCCTTATTTGGTTTAAATAATTTTCTGCAGCTTTACGTATTGCGTTTTCACTCATGTCTCCTGCAAAACAAATCCCCCTTGAAATATTAATCAAGGCAATTCCGTTCGAATTTCCGTACCTCATGCTTTTTTCCAGGTCCCCTCCCTGAGCACCGATCCCGGGAAGTAAAAATGGCAAATCCGGTGCAAGCTCACGAATATGCTGGATTTCCTGAGGAACCGTTGCACCGATAACCAGACCGACATTATCATTTTCGTTCAACTGGACAGCACATTGTGCAACGTTTTCGTACAATAAACCGGAAGGTGTTTCCTGGTCCTGCAGTTCACCCGCGGAAGGATTGGAGGTCCTGCACAGAATAAATGCTCCCTTTTCCGGTTGAGAAATGAAGGGGCGAATTGCATCTGAACCCATGTACGGATTCACTGTGACCGCATCGAACCCAAAGTAATCAAACACAGATTTTGCATATTGCTTTGCAGTATTTCCGATGTCTCCTCTTTTTGCATCTGCAACTAGGATGTGCTCATTTCCGATGTAATCCAGTGTTTCCTCCAGCCATTCAAACCCTTTGCTTCCCCACCGTTCAAAAAAACCAAGATTTGGCTTATATGCCACAGCCAACTCCCCTGTAGCATCAATAACCTTTTTAGCGTGAGCCTTCAGAAAATCAAGATCGGGGTCAACACCCGGGAATGATTCAACAGCTATATCCAGCCCCACACACAGATTTGAATTCTTTTCAAGAATCCGTTCTTCCAAATGTGAATTAAAAGATTTCATAAAAATAATTTACCGCTATATTTCCACAGGGGGCACAGAGAAAATTATTTTATCCATGCTGGTACAGAAAAAATTGTATTTTTATTCAAGTTTCAAGTTACCCTGATTGAATCCATCGTTGTAGATTTCGTCCGTGAATCAACTGTCTTTTAGCACTGAATCTACATCCAATACCCGTGTAATTGCCTCAAGCGGAGTATTCCAAATTGAACTGCTCGAACACGTTGGTCAAGGTGATTATCCCACCTTAATCGAAATCTCTAAACATCTAAAAAGTCAGTATGGAGAAAAAGCAGTTCTCACAAAAACAACCATACAAAAATACTTTAATAAACCGGGCTCCTTACCCTTTATTGTCCGCTACCGGGGAAATATAATTGGATACATAATCGGGGTTCCCCTTGAAGAGTTGAGCCATGAACCATGGGCACGCCTTGATGAAAATTTTGGGAAAGAGAATACCCTTTATACGTATGCTTTTTTGATTATGGCCCAATACAAGAATAATGGATACGCGAAAATGTTGAAGCGTGTGTATCTGAGCTGGGCTAAAAAGCGTCTTTCAATTCGCTACATTACAGGACACGTCATCCTTGGAGTTTCCTCCCGATTTTCTGGGGAAATAAAAATTGTTAACCGGGTGGATAATTGGCAAGATACAGGTAAAACGTTCGAATACTACCGGCGGGATTTAAATCCAAATAAGTCCCAGCTACAGAAAAATAATCCTCCAATCGCAGAAAAAGTTTAATTCTTTTTCTCCGTAATCAAACTCACACCCACCAGGGCGATGACCGAGCAGCAAATGGCTGGTAACACCTCATCCACGGAGCCATAAATGCCCGCTGGAAGCCACGTCCACAAGTTTGGGGCTTCTTTCCATAACAGCGTAACGACCGTCCCGGAAAGAATTGACGCTATGGCGCCTTCTTTGGTGGCATCTTTCCAAAACATAGCTGCTACCAGGGCCGGGGTGATGGCCGCACCATAAATGGTATAAGCGTAAAGAGCCCGTTCGAAAAAGCCTTCCGATTCCGCAAATCCTTTAGAAACAATAAAGGCCACAATGCCCAAGGCCAATACTAGCAACCGGCTCAAGAGGACGATCTTTTTCTCCGATGCTTTAGGGTTGATATAATTAAGATAGATATCGCGCATCAACGTGGTGGCCGGCACTAATAAATAGGAGTCCGCTGTGGAAATGATGATGCCCACGATAGTGGTCATCATGATAGCTCCCAGAAAGGTTGGTAGAAACTGATGGGCAGCATAGATCAAGACGTGTTTGCCTACTTCCGCATCAGGGATCATGGAGGAGCTGACCCAGGCAGAGGCAATAATGAGCAATTCAATTATAAGCACGGCGAACACAAGAATTGTAGTTGCGGAACGAGCGCCTTCAGCATCTTTACTGGCAAAGAAGCGCTGGTACAGATTAGCATCGCCAAGGATCAGCAAAAAGGGCGGCAGACAGAAATTGATAATGTCCAGCCCTGAATACACGCCAAAGAACTGCATATGCTGACTCTTGCCCATGGCCGTATAAGCCACTTCCATGCCGCTCCAGCCGCCGGCCTTGAACCACAGAATGGGAAAAGCAATCAACAGT
>CATMOP010000351.1 GCA_950072225.1 uncultured Nitrospina sp. | reverse complement strand
TTTGGCTGAAGTGTATTCAAAAGAAAGCCATGAACTGGACCATCCAGAATTGTATGCATTGGTCAAAACGATTCATGAAGAACTGCTGGCTTCTGTAATCCTGTTTATTTCAGCTTTCCATTTAATAAACAGGGAGGTGACTCTTTTCTGCAACAGTATATTTAAATTCTATTTTCGTCAATTTTTACCAACGATGAATAAAAGGCCCTTACTGACTGGAGAAGATATAATTCATCAATTTCGTCTTTCTCCTTCCCCGCTTTTTGGTGAAATCCTGCACTGCGTCCAAAAAGAACAAGTGCTTGGCAGCATAGTCACCCGTGAAGAAGCAATAGCACTGGCCGGAGATCTTATTCAATCAAAATTAGCAGAGTCTGAGTGATGACAACCCGATACTCAACGACTGAATGGAATAACAAGAAAATCATATTAGGTGAAAGCGAAGTTGACCCCGAAAAACCGGTCAACCTTTTAATCGGTTTTCATGGCGCAGGTTCCACCCCTGAAAATATACTTGTACTGGGCAACCGCTTAACACTCCAGAACACTTTGATGGTTTTTCCGGAAGGCCCGGTAAATGCAGGGGATGGCATCTGGAGTTGGTGGGAAGACGGCCCACAGCAAAAAGAGACAGTAGAAAGTTTTGTCACTTATACTTCACAAATCATCGATTCTGCCCACCAGCATTATTCAAATATAAAGGGGACGCTTCGAACCTGCCTATGGGGCTTTTCCCAGGGAGGAGCCGCCTCCCTGACTTATACCCTTCTGGGCACGCGCTCGTTGTTCAAAGTGGCTTCCATCTGCGGCTTCCTACCAGAATTTTCAGGCCCGATTATTGAGAAAAATGAGCCCCTCGATATCCTCGGCATATTTGGCAGTAACGATGAGATTGTTCCTTCTTTCCTGGCCGATCATGCTCTGGAGGAAATGAAAAGTCATGGCCACCAGGTTGAGTCCAAAGAAACCACTCAGTCTCACGAAATCAACTCGGAAAACCTGCAGGACTTGTGCGACTTTTTTAATTCCTGATAAACCCATTGAATTAAAGGAATAAATTGGGAGTCGATTGACTTTCACAAATAGTTTGCTATGATCCATTGATTCATTGGGGTCGGTCGCAGGGAAGACGGTTAGAATCCGTCGCGGACCCGCCGCTGTAACCGAGGACGAATCCCGCAACTCGCCACTGTTTGCTTTCAAATGGGAAGGCGCGGGAATTCGGTTGATCTGGAAGCCAGAACACCTGATTCTGACCCTATTAACTAAACCTTCGCGGCCTGAGGTGAGTTAAGCCGAGCTCCGTGCTTTGCCCCCCCCTCATTTCGCTGGAACGAGAATATTCCGGTGAAATATTTCACTTTTGCTCCATTTTATTTCATTAAAATCAATTACAGAACTGCTGGTATTAACTTTAAGGCAGTCGTATTCCTGTTCTTCCTCTTTCCTGCAACTTCACTTTGGGCAGGCAGTAAAGACATCAAGTTCGCAAGCCGGATCGTTTCCACCTCCCCTTCCATCACCGAAACCCTTTTCGCCTTAGGCTTGGGCCATCGAGTGGTGGGGGTCACCGACTTTTGTGAATACCCTCCCGAAGCATGTCAGCTATCCAGCATTGGTGGCATGATCAATCCAAGCATGGAAACTCTGGTTTCTCTACAACCCGACCTGGTACTTCATCAATCTCATAGCTCCAGAATGGCTAGAAATACCCAGACACTGGGCATTCGATCGATGGGCCTCGAAGTGGGCACTTTGGGAGACATCTTGAACACCATCAAACTTCTCGGAACCACACTTGGAATCGAGGAACATTCTGAGCGCCTACTGAACAAACTCAATAATGGAATCAATTTTTATAAAGATAAATTAAAAGGCGTTCCTCCCAAAGAAGCCCTGCTTCTTTTGGGAGATAGCAGCGACCCGGGAAGGGACTTATACGCGGCAGGACAAGGAACTTTTCTGCACGAGCTGTTCGAAATATCAGGAGGGAAAAATATTATCCCCCCCACCATGGCTCAATACCCCCGGATCACGAAAGAATACATCATAGAAAAGTCGCCGGAAGTTATTATTGAAGCGGGGCCAAAATCACGACTTTCACCGGAACAGATCAAAGAGCGATTACAAGGTTGGAAACGTTTCCCTTCAATACGAGCAGTGCAGACAGAGCAGATCCATTATATCAGCGCCGATTATATTCTTATTCCCGGTCCCCGCTTACTACATATCCTTGAACAATTTTCCAAAGCCCTTCACCCTGAGATTTTTAGTTATTCACCTCTTTCCGAAACCGTAAAAGCAGGAAGTGCACAATGAACCCTCTTTTGCAGGTAGAAAAACTTGATTTCACCTACGATTCAGAACCCGTATTAAAAAACGTCGGTTTCTCTGTCAACAAAATGGAATTCATCGGACTAATAGGACCCAATGGTTCTGGAAAATCCACTCTTCTGAAACTCATGGGAGGAGTGTTGAGTTGCGATCAGGGAGAAATCTTTTATAACAACCGTCCGACTAAATCCATCAACAAGAAAGAGTTGGCAAGATCCATCACCTGGATTCCGCAAGAACATCCCATGGTCTTTCCGTTCACCATCCAGGAAATCGTTTTGATGGGCAGGCATCCTTATCTTTCTCCGCTTTCATTTGAAGGTGAGGAAGATTACAGGATTTCGCGGCATGCAATGGAGACCACCCAGACTCTGCAATTTGCCGAGCGTTATTTTAATGAAATCAGTGGCGGAGAAAAACAACGGGTCATGCTGGCCAGCGCCATTGCCCAGG
>CATMOP010000350.1 GCA_950072225.1 uncultured Nitrospina sp. | reverse complement strand
TTGAATCTTTCTGGACCAATTCAGGAAGTAGCTCGGGCATTTTAGTATACGCCTTAAAGATTCCTTCCAGCATCAACTCAGCTTTAAATTCCATACGTAATACTTTACGGTGGGAATACATGTTTTTATGGAGAAATTGTTTTAACTCTTTATTTTTCTCGGCGACCTCTTTTCCAAATGCGGCAATACGAATGGGAGCACGACGCACATCATCCACCGTACCGACTTGATACTGTTTGAGATTCTTCCACGTAGCCTGGCGAAAATCGCTGATGACTTCGTTGATGATGCTTCGAACCACCTGGTATTTTTTCAGTTTAAAGTCCAGGCCCGTATATTGCTCATCGAACCTTTTTTCATTCTCTTTCCAGAGTGCCACTCTTCTTAACTGACTCAGATCAAGCAGGTTGGAGGTGATCCCATCATCCAGATCGTGGGCATTGTAGGCAATACCATCGGCAAAATCGGCAACCTGGGCTTCCAAGGAAGGAAAACGAACCGCTTTATCAGAAGTGATAGGATTGTCTTCGTCCTGAGAGTGTTTACTAATCCCCTCCATCACCTCCCAGGTCAGGTTGAGTCCATCGAACTCCGGATAACGTTTTTCGAGCAGTTTCACAATTCTCAAGCTCTGTTTATTATGTTCAAAACCGCCATGACCTTTCATCAACTGGTTCAAAACCTTTTGTCCTGTATGTCCAAACGGAGGATGACCCAAGTCGTGAGACAAGGCAACCGCTTCCGTAAGGTCTTCATTAAGTTGTAAGGATTTGCAAATGGAACGAGCAATTTGCGCAACTTCAAGGGAATGGGTAAGGCGGGTCCGGTAATAGTCCCCTTCATGATAGACAAAAACCTGGGTTTTATATTCCAGTCTTCTGAATGCTGAGGTATGGATGATCCGATCTCGGTCCCTTTGAAACCGGGTCCGGTAGAGGTGTTCTTTTTCCTTATGCTGGCGTCCTTTACTTTCTCCGCTCTTCATCGCGTAGGAAGCCAGGGAGTGGATTTCAATCTTTTCGAGATCTTGCCGCTTGATCAAGATGCGACCTAATTCTTATAGGGTGAGTAAGAAATATGATAATCAGCAGAGAGCCACTAGGCGTGGGGCCAGTAGCCGTGATATTCTTTCTCAGCTCTCGTGCCCCGAAGGGGTAAATAACTTTTTCTGGCGAGCAAAGAGTTGTCTCGGTCCAACCAAGTCATTGCCCAGTTACCTCCCTCGCTAGAGGGCAAAAATTAAGAAGTCAAATCATCCGAAAGTTGGTCCCAATCCGTTTCTTCAATTGCTTTTTGGGTAATGGGGCCCAGAGCCTGAAACCGCTCCTTCTCATCAGGACTCAGGGCAAGTTCCTGAAAAGTGATTTCATCCCCCTCCTTCAAACCCGCTTCTATCACAGGAAGGTTTTCCTGCACTTCTTTACCCATATCGGTTTTCCCATCTCTGGAACTACTATCCTGTTGGAATTGTAAGGTCTCAAAAACTTGGTCAAAGTTTTTTAAAATGGCGCCTCCCACGCTCCCAAACTCGCTATTGACCGACCTAAAATATTCCCGATAAAGATCATAGTGGATAAACCGGTACTGGCTGATCTTGTTCGCTTCCAAATAGTCCTCGGATGCCAAACGATATTGGCCTTCCTTTATGTATATTCGACCCCGAAAAACCCGGGCAAGAAAATGCCTGGGGTTTAAACTCAATACCATGTTCAGGTTAAGCAAGGCGATGGCATGTTTTTTCTCTTTCAAACTGGAAAGAGCCTGGATGAAATGCCGACGCACTTCCGGGTCCTTATTTTCGATAAAACGGAGCATGGATTCAAACATGGGGAAGATAAATTCTCCAAGCTTAAATTGGGCGAGACTAATCAATTGTTTGATTTTTTTCAACTTCACATAACCTCCATGCGTTGAAAAACTCGTGGGAACATTCATAAATTCCCCGGTTTTTATAAGCCCATGCTTTAGCGGATAGGCCGATTCTAACTAAATTTACGACAAGCGTCAACCTTCAAGCAAAATCAACGGAAAAACCAACATAACCTATTAAAAAGAAAAGGCTTGATAATTTCCTCCAAACCTCATGTTTTTCCAGAAGTTTCCGAGGAATTCTTCAAAAAAGTAAAAAAATTACGATTGTAATGCCTTTACGGCTAATCCTAAAAAATTATCGAGAGAAAATGGAAAACCCCGGCCGAAAACTTATAATTATTTATTTTCCTTGACGTTATGGGTTTTTTATACTATTTTTTTAATATGCAATGTCCAGATTGTGGTTACATCTGCTTCAAGCAGGCCAAGGATTGCGGAAATTGCGGCTTTGATTTTAAGAAAGCCGCCACCTCAGCAGCATCCCCTTTTCGGAATGATTCTTTTACTATATTTGCCGGGTCGAAAATCCCTGCAAAAGGACAAGAATCATCATCCGCAACTATTTCTGCGGACAGCGAAGAAATTGCTGTTATGGATGCCCCTGAAGGTTCTCAGGAAAACCCTGAGGTCGAGTCCGGGGATTTCCTTCTGAATCTATCCGATGCCGAACAAGAATCTTCTGCAACTGCTTTGGAATCTACAACTTCTGACTCAGACACCTTGGAATTCACACCCTTGGAGTTTGGTGCTGATGCCAATATCAATCTCGAGGAAGTAGAAGTAGAGGGACTTGGGTTGGGGCTGGAGCCCTTGGAAGATGAACCTTCTGAAACGCTTCCAGTAACCTCCGAAACTGGATCTGAAGAAATTTATCTTGAAATCAGTGATGCACCGGAAGTGGTCGATTTAGCCCCCGAAGATGG
>CATMOP010000349.1 GCA_950072225.1 uncultured Nitrospina sp. | reverse complement strand
TCGAAAGGGTTCCCCCATCTATATTCAAGTTCTTCAGGACGAAACCGGGGAGATGGCCGCTGATTTTAACCGCCGCCGCTTTTAGCAGGCCCTTGCCGGATATGGGCCGTTGTTTTCCCCAAACAAGGAGATCCTCCAGTTGGAATGAGGCTTCATGGATCATTAACTTGAAGGAAGGGTCTTTGGAAAAATTAGCGGCATTGCCCGAAACCTTTATGTGATTGTTTTTGCCCAGAGTCAGCCAGAGTTTTTTCAGGTTCAGTACTTCCGGTTGCAAAGAAATTTCCGCATCTATTTCTACCGCGACATCCGGCGTGGGCGATGTGCGAATGCGGTTATCCTGCAGGCCGAACGCGCCGGAGATGAACAGTCGGTTGAAGTTGCTGGCTGAAAAATCCAGATCAGTGAAAACGCGGGACTGGAAACGCATATCCCCGGCAGACTGGAAGCTAATATTGGGTTTTTCCGTTTCTGGGTTCAGCAGAACTTTTAGTTTCAGGTCAATGGCGTTGAGACTGGCTTTGCCCCGAGCTTCGAGACTGAGCCCGTCAATATGGGCGCTGAGTTTTCCATCCTGATCCAGACGGGCGGAAGCTTGGCGAATGCTCAACTGCTTGATATCGACTTGGGCAAGAGGGAAAGCGGGCAGGGTCGTTGGTTTGTCTTTAACCGGTTTTGCAAGGTCCAGCAGGGGCTGAAAATTCCACACTCCGTTTTTTGAAACTGCTGTCAGTTGGGGGTGATCGACCAGAATCTGGTTGATAACCAGCTTCCCCTGAAGAAGTTGGGCCAGGTCATAATCGAGAATGACTTTTTTTACATGGGCCAGTGGTTGGCTGGCGGAACCCAATGTTACGCCGTCAATCCGCATGCCGCTGAGAAGACTGAAACCGATTTTTTGAATCTTGAGAGGCAGTTTGAGTTTTTTAGAGAGCGTGCGCTCGGCAATCGCCCGAACCTCCTCAGCAGGGAAAAAATATTCCAGCACGATACCGGCGGATACAATGAGCAGTAAGAAAAAAAGTACCAAATAAATCAGTCCACGAAACAGAATCCTTCTGACTCCCCCGACCGATGTGCTTTTTTCCGCGGCAGGGGAAGGCCCCTCCTTCTCTGGGCTATTTTCATCACCTTTTTTCATTACGCCCTGTTTGGTTAAGAAACTGTTTCAGGAATCCGGCCACGGCGCGTGCATTATCGTGAATGAATTCCAGGTTCAGAGTTTCCAGCGTATCACTGGGCTGGTGGTAATTTGGGTTTCTGAAAAAAGCCGTGTCGGTGACCATGACCGCAGGGATGCCCGCGTCCCAAAACGGGGAATGGTCGCTCAACCGCACTTCGGTGAAATTTTCTCCCTGGCCCGGAACCAACAGGGTTTCCACTTTAAGACCGGAGACGGCCATCCCTTCCGCTAAAGCTCGTGCTAGGCCGGCCGATGGCTCGTTCCCCACGACTGCGATAAAGTCCCCGGTATCCGGGTACTGGCTGGAATCCACATAAGGGGGATAGGACTGGGAGCCGGGTGCTGTGTTGATGAACCCCAGCATCTCCAGAGAGATCATTCCTGAAATCTGATTTTTTCGTTTTGGGTCACGGTCGATAAAATGTTTGGCACCGATGAATCCATATTCTTCTAAAGTGAATGCGCAAAAAATGAGGGGTTTTAGTAGTGGGGTTTGGCGGAGGTCGTGGGCAATTTCTAAAAGCGCGGTGACGGCGCTGGCATTGTCATCGGCTCCGGGGGTATCGGGAACCGAGTCGTAATGTGCCGCGAGAACGAAAAGGCCATTTGCGCCTGGGTCGCCTGGGGTTTGCCCCAGAATATTGAGGGACCGTATGCCTTCATACTCCACCGTCTCTTGGGTGACTTCCAGACCCATTCTTTCAAACTGGCTGGATAAATATTGGGCTGTTTTCTCAAGGTGTTTAGGCCGGGTGAAGGGATTTCTTTCTCCCACCAGATTTTCCAGGTGCTGGCTGATTCTTTCCAGTCCGAGTTCAGGCATGGCGAGAGGTTTTCCTCCAAAAGATTGAAAAACTTATATTTTTGCTCCAGAGAATCAGGAACTCCTCGAAATTATACCACCCCCCACGAGGCGTCAGCGGGATAGCCCATTCGGGGCATGCGTGATATCCTCTTTCTCAGCCTTCATGCCCTGAAAGGGTACAATTTGTAATAGTCCTTTCGCCGAGCTAACCGGTTGCCTGCCTATTCATGCTATTGCTAGTTGCCACCGGCCGCTGGCCGGCGCCCAGTGGACTTTAACTCTTTACAATCCTTTTTGAAAGTCATACCATTGCCGCATGTTTAAGGTGGAATGTTATACAGGCTCTAAATTGCAGGAAAACCCGGTGGCCTTTATCCTTAGAGACAGCCGCTATAAGGTGGAGGAGATCATTGACCGCTGGTATGGGGAAGGATCGTCTTATTTTAAAGTTAAAGCGGATGATGAAAATATTTACCTTCTCAAATACTATAAGCGAACGGACCACTGGGAGTGGGTTTTTTACCAAAACCCTAAAAGAATGAATTCCCTGCCCTATTCAAAATCTGGAATGGATCCGTTTCGTAAAGTTGGATGGGAAGAAATGGACCCGGACAGCCGATACCTTTCCTGACCACTAGCCGCCAGCGTGACGCTGGACCCAAATTGCAATAGCTTTTTTTGCTAGCAAAGAGTTGTCTCGGCTTGAAGAACCATTGCACAGTTGCCTCCCCTGCTAAGGGGCTGGTGGAGAAGTTATGAATCGATTGTCTCCGGAAATGATCCAGTCGTACGCCGGGCAACGCCGCAA
>CATMOP010000348.1 GCA_950072225.1 uncultured Nitrospina sp. | reverse complement strand
TCCTGCCCGAATCACCGTGCCAGCCCCAGATGAGCTAACCTTGGCGCCCGTCGGGGCTGCGATATCCATTCCTGAATGAAAACGAATTTCTTTTGTGAATGGATCCACACGTTTACCAAAATTTGAAGAACTGTTTCTGATCCAGCTGGGCCTGGCATTCAGAAAAAAACATACAGGAAAAGAGAGCATAGGAACCCCCTTTAAAACCCGAGGAAAACTCATCAAACAGTTTGTAAAGCTTTTGCCCTTCACGTTGACGGGAGCGCAAAAAAGGGTTCTCGGTGAAATTATGGAAGATTTGGAGAAAAAGAAATCCATGAACCGGCTGATTCAGGGAGATGTTGGAAGTGGCAAAACCATTGTGGCCCTCACCGCCCTGTTGACTGCGGTGGATAACGAAACGCAATCTGCACTAATGGTTCCAACAGAAATCCTCGCAGAACAGCATTATTTAAATATCCTGCCCTATTGTGAAAAATTGGGCATCGAACTCAGCTTGGTAACCAGCACGCTCAAGGGAAATGAACGGCAAAGCCATTATGAAAATATCCAGAGTGGCAAAACGCAGATCGTTGTCGGAACTCACTCCCTGATTCAAAAAGATATCCAATTTAAAAAACTCGGGTTGGCAGTGGTTGACGAGCAACACCGGTTTGGAGTCCTGCAAAGGGATGCTATTGGAAAAAAAGGAGACCATCCCCATCTTCTCATAATGACGGCTACACCCATCCCAAGGTCCCTTGCACTCACTCTCTATGGAGATATGGATGTGTCGTTTTTAGATGAATTTCCTCCCGGACGCCAAAAAATTACCACCGAACTTTTTTTTGAGAAGCGGCGGGAAAAAACCTACAACATATTGGAAAAACAACTGCAACAAGGCAGACAAGCTTTTGTAGTCTGCCCATTAATTGAAGAGTCGGAGATAATAGATCTTAAAGCCGCCGTTACCGTTTTCGATTATATTCAGGACCAGTTTCCAGAATACACCACCTGCATAATTCATGGAAAACTTAAAAAAGAGGATCGGCAGAACATTATGTCCCGGTTCCTAAAAAATGAAATTCAGGTGCTGGTTTCCACAACGGTCATTGAGGTGGGCATTGATGTTCCCAATGCCACCGTCATGATCATTGAACATGCCGAGCGATTCGGCCTAGCCCAACTCCACCAGTTACGGGGCCGTGTGGGCCGGGGAACTCATTCCTCCCATTGCCTGTTAATGGCCTACCATCCAATATCCGAAGAAGGACAGGCCCGAATGAAAGCCATGCAAAATTCTGGTGATGGGTTCGTCATCGCTGAAGAGGATTTAAAAATACGCGGGCCCGGAGACTTCATGGGCACCCGGCAGTCGGGAATGCCTCTTTTAAAAATCGCCAACCTGCTCCGCGATATCCGGGTGCTGGAGATAGCTCGAAAAGAAGCGTTTCACCTCATCGACCAAGACCCCGGCCTTACCGCCCCGGAGCACCAGCCTTTAAATAAAGCCCTGCACCGATTCCTCGGTGACTACATGAAGTTGATGAAAATCATTTAAGGGATCTCTATTTATTCGAATTTTTTCTCTAAGGCAACCACTAGGCGTGGAGCCTTTAAGGTCATCTCGGCTTGATGAGCCTTTGTACCCTTGCAGGGCATGAAAGCAATGGTCGAATATCACGCTATCTGCCTCCGGCGGCTCCGCCGGTGGCCAAAAACAATTTTTAGAGATGCCTTGAGGCGACCTCAAAATATTTTCAGTTTTTCTGACACCTATCACCTCACACGGTTTGCAT
Organism: uncultured Nitrospina sp.; assembly: GCA_950072225.1. GTDB lineage: Bacteria > Nitrospinota > Nitrospinia > Nitrospinales > VA-1 > LS-NOB. Next base: position 1,023 of record CATMOP010000348.1, on the reverse strand, counting down.
CTTACACAGCACATTTAAAACAACTCATAAACCATCAATTAGCTTGAACCTGACTGGTAAAACAGGTCGAAATGATCCCAGCGTTCTGTTTTTACCTAATATAGTCAATGCTGTAAAATAGTCCGTTACCTGAATAAAAACGTCATTTATTGCTTTCTTTAGCTTTACAAGGATTGTAAGATGTTAAAAACGGGGGGATTAAATACCAATGATTGATGCAAAAGCACTGCCTGAGTTCAAGAAACATATTGAGACTTTGGCAAGTCAGTTATCTCTTTTTGAGAACAAGGTCAAAGACGCTGCCGAAATTGAGCCCGGAGATAAAGGCCCGGAGGAAGAGAGGGAGCGAATTTTGTCCATTATTGTCTCCTACCAGAAAAAACTCCCGGGTTTAGAAAAGCCAGCCAGCGGCCCACTTTTTAAAAATGGCTCCGACCCCATTGATGTGTCAAAAGCTCTCAAAAGCTTGAAAGAGCTCGACAAAACTTTCGTAAATTTAAAACAGGATGTGGAACAAATTGCCGACGACCAGTATGAGTGCAAACTGGATGTCTATAAACAGGAAGTTTTTAAAACTGTGGAACTCATTCTTACCACGTTCGACTTTGTCCTTCCCAATATCCGGTTCGAATTGAACTACATGGAAAAATATTATCGGGAACCCACAAATATGGGAAATAGCGTGACTCCCGAATTAAATGAACTGGTTAACAGTCTGGAAGAACACAGCATTACCCTCGATGAGTTTTTCAATGGTTACGGTTCGGGTGAAGATAAAACCCTGGGCTTTAATGTATTACGAATTAAGAACGGCCTTTTTTCCAAGTACCAGTTCTTTGACAACTCCCCCGAAGCCTATAAGCAACTCAACGACATTTACTATCAGGTCTGCAAATTTATGGAATCCTTTTTAAAGGATAAGAGGTCGGAACCGGATTTGGGTAAATTTTATTTCCAGGTCAAGGAAATGAACATGCTGATCTCACGCATGAGTGATGTTTTTGATACAGGAAACTTCCTGAC
>CATMOP010000347.1 GCA_950072225.1 uncultured Nitrospina sp. | reverse complement strand
CCCCCGAACCTCGATTGACTGCGTTTGCATGAACCCTGGCTCCAGCTCCAAATTGCATTACTGTTTCCCCGACACTCATTACCCCACTTTGAATATTCCCAGTGAAATTAGACAGGGGAACTGTGCTATCTGCTGAAGCAACGGAACCCAATGCCATAAATCCTAAGAATGCGCTTACCGCTACGAAAAAAATTACCTTTTTCATTACTTGCCTCCCCAATGGATGAAATTGGAATAAAAACTTTCTAATAATAACGATTTGTTTTTTGCTGGGGTATAGGGTAAACGCTATTTTTTTATGTAAGCACTTGTCCTACATATTATTAGTTTTATTTCTGGTGTTGGGTTTTGTGAAATTGCGGAAAAATAAATCAAGTGGAAAATTTACGGCAATACAATGTCTTGTTGTTAGGGGTTTAGATTAAAACTATTGTAGTCCTAAGCCCTAAAATAGTTTTGCCGGCTAGTCAGGATGGTCAATCCGGGGAGGAAAACTCTATTCCCTGAAAGCCATAAGGTAGATAAGAGGGGTAGGGTAGTGAGAAGAAGCCATCATCGAAAGGCGGATTGAAGGCCTCGGCAATTACTTTTTTGTAATCATATTGGCTGTCCTCGCAGGATCTGAAAAGACACCAGCGGAAATAGATGGGCTGCCTCTTGTTTCTTTTTAGGATGATGCCGAAAATGTCCTTTTCGTTGAAAAAAAACTGCAAGCTGAATGCTTTGTGGTTGACTTGGTAGGTCTTTCCTCTAGGGAGTTTTGCAATTTCCATGGGGTTGGGGACAGTTATCCCGGTTTGGGGATAGGTTTTAAAAGAAACCTTTTCCATGGCCCATAAACAGGGTGGGGATATGTTGAGAAAAGCCGGCAACAGGTAAATTATGAAGAAGGTTTGTATCAGGGGAAGGGTCTTTTTGGACATGGCGAGGAAACCGGAATGGTTGTGACCCCGAATCTTAATCGAATCAAGAGCTAAAGTGCAAAAAAAAGCCGGTAAGGCAATTTGCCCCACCGGCTTTTTCCTCTTAAAGAGGTGAACGGCTAACTTAATTTTAAGATACAGCGTTTATTTCAAAGTAGGATGATACTCACCACATTGAGCGTTAGAAACCAGTCTTTCTTTCATGAAACCATTGCGACTCTGGTTCATTTGTTTACGATACACTGCATCAGAGTTTTCGCCCTGACAGTCGCCCGCAACCAGTCCATGAACTTCAGCTTCTTCAACCGTTTTAGCGGCTTTCCAGCTTTGGTCAGTTTGCGACTGGCCGAATTGGAAATCGCCACCGGAAGCTCCCGTGTTTGAATTAGCCCATGAACGACCTGCTCCAGAAGCCAGGTTGACCGCGTGAGTAAGAACCCGGGCACTTGCTCCGAATTGCATCACGGTCTGACCAACACCCATAACGCTGGCGTCATGTTGGACATAGGTCCCAGGAATTACGTCATCTGCCGTAGCTACGGAACCCAATGCCATGAAACTTAAGAATGCGCTTACCGCTACGAAAAAAATTACCTTTTTCATTACTTGCCTCCCCAACTGATGATTGGAAAAAAAACCATTAAACTAAACAAGCACTACCTAACAAAATGAATCGACTCTTGTAGGAGCCAACTGATTAACAATTTTCAGAATATCCCATATACAGTGGCCGTTTTTCCTACTTGTTAAATAGGTTTAAACGATCCGTGGATGTCAGAATTTATAACCTTATGGCCCATTTGTCAATAAAAAATCGGTTCTTCCTGTAAACCGGATAAAGCACAGATCGAATAAAGTTTTAAATGAAAGTTGCTTTGTTAATAACCTATTGAAACAAAAGGCATATAAAGGCTTATATCTTTTTATTTGTTGGCGATTTAAAAAAATGGGGATTGTGTTTTGGTTTGGTGGATTCGGTCTTTAGCAGGTTGCTGAAAAACTATTAGGCATGTCATTCTGAGTATTAGCAAAGACTCTCGTCTCTTGCTTTTCAGAGAACTTTGAGATCCTTCGTCGCCGGAGCCTGTCCTGAGCGAAGCCGAAGGAGCTCCTCGAGGATGACGTTTGGGAAGTTTTTCAGCAACCTGTTCGGGAGGATTTTCCTAAACTAAAGGGAAAACTGGATAAGTGGTTTCAAATTTGTATAATGAAAAAGTGGTACGGTGAATTACAAACAAATCAAAATATATTTTCATGTCTTTAAAAAAACTTTTTACGTTAGATGAAGCCAATTCCCTGGTTCCCAAGTTGCTGGGCTGGGTTCCTGAAATTCAAAAGTTATCCGCTTCAATGAATCGAGATTTCCCCGATATCCGCAATGCTCGCGAAAAGGCCAAGTGGAATGGCGGAAGTGTTGAGGGGGTTGGATACCTGAATGTAGTTATGAAATATAATCATTTGATCCAGCAGATTGAATCGGCCGGTTGTGAGGTCAAGGGGATTAGTGAGGGTTTAGTGGATTTCCCCTCTATCCGGGAAGGCCGGGAAGTGTATCTTTGCTGGAGAATGCCCGAACAAGAGATCCTGGAGCATAACGGAATCGGGCAGGGCCTGTTCAGGCTAATCGGGAGCCCAAAGACAGTAGCCGAAGAGTTGATAGCAATGTATACTGTCGGCCTCTTGGATGGCTTCGTGGTATCGTTCCCAATCTGGCATGAGTGGGAAATCCGGAACTTCGCCGAGAAGGTACTACCGATCCTCAAATCTGCAGGTTATTGGGTGCCGCCCTGGGAGCGGGAGTGGTGCTGGTAGACCGAGCGGTGCCGAAACAGACCGTCTCCGCGACGCGCCTCTTAAATTTGAAGCGACGGCGCCGGTGCTAGCAACTCATATGCG
>CATMOP010000346.1 GCA_950072225.1 uncultured Nitrospina sp. | reverse complement strand
GCCTGACCGGATAACAGAAGATTGAGCTGAGGTTGCATGGGGATTTCATTATCTCGCGAAAGTTCAAGCTGCTCAGCCTGGAAAAATTTTTGGCAATAGTTGCGATTGAGTGTAGAGGGAATTTTTTCGCAGAGAGATGGCATTTCCCTACTTACAGCAACGAGGATCATACGTGTGACCATACATTCTTTTATCCATTGCGGGTTTTCCAGCCAGGTGCAGTGTTCGGTGATATCCTGCTTTTCCGGATTCAACAACGTAGTTAGTTGGTTGAGTTGGTGGCAGGTTTTTCGGTCAAGCAGGGTTTTGCCGGACTCGCAAAATTCCAGCCCGGTATTTTGCATGGTATTGCCGAAGATATTGGAAACCACATCCAGTCCGCGCGACATTCCTATATTGGCGAGATAAATATCCGGGATCAGGTCATTATTAAAATCACCGATATCGATGCTCATGGTGTTCTGCGTAGTCAGGGGGATGATGCCGTCCTGTTGGCGGATTTTTTGGAATCCTTCGCTTAAACTTCCGTGGTAATAGGTATCCGCAACCCGGTAGTCGTTACCAATTATGAGATCGGGAATCCTGTCTGCGTTGATATCCGAAAGCAGGACGCTGTGGGTTTGTCCGGGAATTCCATCCAGGATTTGCGATTTGAATTCCAGATTGTGATTGAGAATCCATTGGTCGGCGGCTTGTCCTACTGGTTTGCGGGTGAAAACGCCTAAAAAATAATTTCCGTTGATGATATCGGGGAAACCATCCCGGTTGAGGTCGGCGAAGGCCGATGCGCTGGTTAAGAGAGCCCCGCCGTTGGGAACCCGAAGAACTTTTACCTTGCCATCATCGGGCAGGGGATTGAGCACCACGAAATTCCCTTCGTTAAAAGTAGTCAGGAAAATATCGAGCCAGCCGTCATTATTCAAGTCCACCAGGGCGATGTTGATTCCCTGTTTTCCGTGCAACATCTCGATCCCGCTGAATACCTTTTTGAATCGGGCGCCATTCATGTTCTGGTAGAGTTCGAATCCGTTATTCGTGGCTACCGCGATATCGGGCCAGCCATCGAGATTGAAATCACCGGAAGCAATGCCCCGACCGTAAAACAGGGGATCGAGAAATATTTCCGGTGTGAGGGAATTAGAGTAAGTGATTCCCAATTCTGTCCCTAAGCGTTGGGTGAATGGTTTGCCGATTTGTTTATTGCGTGGCCTGTGGGTCAGGGCATGAACTTCCAGGTTTTCCTGTTTGAGGATGATCGGAGCCGTATGCCAGGTCATGGACGAATCCATTTTTTCGGGAACTTTGACCTCCGATCGGGTAGAGGGGGCAGAGGTAATCCGACCAGGGGTTGAGATGATCTGGTCGTATTGTGTCAACCATTTAACATGCCGGTATTCAACGAAATTTTTGGCAGCATATCCCAGGCCGATGCCGATGGCAAAGACGATGAAAAATAATTTTACCGCCAGGAAAAAAGAGAAAGTGCGGGCGATGATCATGGCGGAATAGATGCTGAATGTCCCGAAGGTAAATACAAGCGTGGTGACGAATGCGGGGGAAAACCCCGACATCATCATGGCCTGTGCCAGCATAAGGTCGAACGCTATTGGCAGGGGCATGAGCGTTCCCATAAAGGAGAGTAGGCTTAGGCTGGCCAGATTGACTGGCGCTCCGATTAACTTGTCAAAGCTCCAGAGATGGCTGGCAAGAGCCCCGAACACGCCCGCCAGCAACATCAGGGGGACGGTGCGGGTAAAGATATAGCAAAAACCTTTCCAGTAATCCCGGCCTGCCGATTTGAAAGCCATCGCCCAAGATTCAGGATTGAGATCGCCGGTTGTGGAGGGATCAATTTCGCAGACCTGATTTTCCGGTGTGGTTCGCGTTTTCTCCGAAATCAGGGGAACGATAATGAGGATCAAAATAAAAGTTGCCACCAGTTTCATCACCGCCATGTAAAAAGGAAAAATTGAGAACAGCATGGTGAGGACGATAATGTTCAGGGTGGGGGAACTGAACATGACAGCCAAGGCTGTTTCCATTTTACTGCCGGCTTCATACATGCCTTTGGCAATAGGTGCGACGCAGTTGACACAGACTCCAAGCGGGGTGCCGACAAACATGCCCATAAAACTGTTGCGGGAGCGCCGATCCGAAGGCTGGCGGGGAATGGTTTTGAGCAGGGTATAGAACCCGGCCGCTAGAACCAGGCCAAACGCCATCCCGCGCCAGTTGGTTTCGTACCAGTTCAGGGCGGTATAAGCTACCCGCGTGACCAAATCTGCTTTACGCGGAGCGTGAAAATGGGCCTCGTGGGTGAGCGGGTCTTCAAAGGCCTCACTGCCAGAGAGGGCGGCTTTAATGTCCAAAGCCGGGTAGCGGGAAACCAGCCAGAAGCTGGATGCCACCCCGATCATAAATACCAGGAGAATTATAAATTTGCGATTACGGGTCATTCAAACGTATTATCTGACATTTAGGAAAAGTTATTTTTACCTCAAAAAAGCCTTTGTAGGGAAACCAAATTTGCGGCGAACCCGCTGCGGGTGATTTGCAATGGCTCAATCTGGCTAGCAAAGAGTTATCTTGGCTAAAAGAGCTATTGCATATTGAGTCCAGCGTCACGCTGGCGCCTAGTGGAGGAGAAAAGATTTTGCAAACCGACGATTCAGAATCCTCGACCCATTTTATCCAGAACATCATTGAGGAAGATTTAAAAAGCGGGAAAAATGATGGCCGGGTTCATACCCGTTTTCCTCCTGAACCCAATGGATATCTACATATCGGCCATGCAAAGTCCATTTGCCTGAATTTCGGCCT
>CATMOP010000345.1 GCA_950072225.1 uncultured Nitrospina sp. | reverse complement strand
TTGGCGTTGGCGGCAGATTTTAAAATACCGGAACCCTGTTCTCCCGCCGGGGTGACGGTATACTCGCCATCGGTCCAGGACACTATGGAACTGAGAAAATGCAGGCGGCCGGGTTTCTTGTTGATAGTCCGTGTCAGTTTTGCTTGCACTGTCTTGTGGGACAGGTCGGAACAGCCCAGCACCTTTCTCAAAGACGGGCGCACAAATTGTTCAAACGAAACGAACGAAGACACCGGATTGCCCGGCAGTCCGAAAATGGGGGTCTTGCCGATGCGGCCGAACGCCAGGGGTTTCCCCGGTTTCATGGCCACTTTCCAGAACAGCATATCTTGCCCCATCTTCTGCAGGCTGGATTTGACCAGATCGTAGTCGCCCACCGACACACCGCCGGAGGAGACCACGATATCGGCTTTAAGAGCCCATTCGAATTTTTCCATCAGGTCTTTTTCGGTATCCTTGGCAATGCCCAGGTAAACGGGAATGCCGCCCGCAGACTTGATTTGTGCCGCCAGCATATGGCCGTTGCTGTTGAAAATCTGTGGGCCTTGGGGCGTTTCATCCAGTTCAAGAATCTCATCGCCGGTGGATAAAATTGCAACCGTGGGACGTTGGCTGACCGCGATCTGCGACCGGCCTATAACGGCCAACATGCCGATATGAGCCGGGCTCAGGGTAGTTCCCTTTTTAATGACTCCTTCACCGATCTGCACATCTTCTCCCGCTCTACGGATATTTTCTGCCACGTCGGCTTTGTCCAGGCACAGGATGGCGTTGCCGTCTTTTTGGGTATCTTCCTGCATGAGTACAGCATCGGCACCGGGCGGGATGGGCGCACCCGTCATGATGCGCATGGTCTGACCCGGTTTCAATGTGCCCTTGGCTGTGTACCCGGCGGCGATTTCCTCGACCATCTCCAGCTTGACCGGATTCTCCGGAGTTGCGGACTGAATGTCTTCGGCAATCACGGCATAGCCATCCATCGCCGAGTTGTCCAGCGGCGGGTTGTTGATGCGGGAGACGACATCTTCCGTCAGCACTCTGCCCAGAGCCTGACCCAGGGGAACTCGCTCCACCCCCTTGAATTGAATTTGGCAAAGAATTTTATCCAGCGCTTCCTGGACTTGGATCATACTCATGATGGTTCCTTCTCTTGATACAGGATTATTCTTAAGTTCCTCTTCTCATAATCTTCCGTTGTGTTGATGTTCATAAACTTAGACCGGTCCGCTTCGTCGATCTTTAATTTTTTAAATGGGAGCGCCTCAATAATCCTGGACAAGGAAAGCTCTCGTCTTGACATGGCTTCAAAAAGAGGAACGATGAATTTTGGTTCGTAAATGGCGCACATTGGCTCATAACCGAAACGGCCTTTTTGAACATAGCAGGTACCATATCTTAATGGGTCTCGCTTTTGTAATATTGTCGCGAAATCATCTTCTTTTAAAAAGGGCATATCGCAGGCGGTGACCAACCATGCCTTTTCCGGGAACCGGCTCATCAGGGTAGCGAGTCCACCTACCGGGCCGAGTCCGGTATGATCATCGTTGATCCGTTCGACATTATTGATTTTTGTCAAAGAACTCATATCTAGATCGGCCCGCGAGGAAAGAAATACTTTATTGCAAAATTTGCTCAACAGTTTGACCGCCTTCTCTGTTCCCGATATGCCATCATAGGTTAGCGAAAACTTTGGTTTTCCCATTCGCTTGCTTTCACCTCCTACAAAAACAGCTCCAAAAAGTTCGCTGGCACATCTTTTGAAATGACCATTAACAAAGTCAAAGATTTTTTCTATCTCGTCTCGATGGAATAGAGGAATGCCCTGCTCAACAAACTGTTTCAGTGGTCCCGTCCCTTGATGCACAATTGCACAAATTCCCTTGCTGTCAGGGGGAATCGGCAGTTTGCCTACGCCATCAAGAAACACAATTTTGTTGAATGGAGACTGCTTGTATCCTTCTATCAATATACAGTCACAGCGTTCTAATGCATGCGTGATCGTGAGTTGCTTGAAATCATTATCTGCCAGCACTCCAAAGTGGGTCGGGTCATTGATAGCCACAATCCCGGCGCCAGCTTCACGAACACGCGCGGTGTCTTTCCCGGTTTTGTCCATCTTGAAGCGGTGCGAATCGTGTTTGTAATAACCAACACGAATGTCTTCTTCAGCAAACCGCTTGGTCAAACGCTCAAGTAAGGTGGTTTTACCTACCCCCGAAAAACCGGCAAAGCAGAGGAAAGGGGTTTTGAATTGTTCCCAGTAAACGTCCACGAATAGAACTTGTCCCAATATAAATATAAAGGGCCGAACCGGAGTGCCCGGCCCGGCATTTATAAGTGCTTAAATAATAGTGAATTAGCTTATTATTTCGCAGGCCGGGTGGCCTGTCAACCCCTATTCTTCCACCACTCGGCGTGGGGCCAGTGTGCCGTCGCTTTATTTGGTGGGCAAAGAGTTGTTCGGCTGAACAACCCCTTGCCGCCGGGCAACGCCGGGTGAGTTGTTTTCGCCAGAACTTAGGGCTTGTGATAACATTCCCATCGCCGTTAAGAAAAGGCAGTTTTTCATAATTTGTTGTTTTAAGAAAGGCTAGAAATGCAAGGGATTAAGCTAATTTTGTTGTCCTTCAGCCGAGATAACCTTGTGTCAGCCAACAAGAGTAATTACCCCTGCTACCCCATTCGGGGCATGAAGGCAAAGGAAGGGGATATAACTGGGGCACGAAAGCTTTGGAAAAATACCACGTGCACATGGGCCCCACGCCTAGTGGGTTTGTTGTTCGTTATTCTTGTTGGTAGTCCGGCGCATGCCTTGGAGGCTGAG
>CATMOP010000344.1 GCA_950072225.1 uncultured Nitrospina sp. | reverse complement strand
CCTGAATGATGGCCGGGACCAGGCCGCCCGTTTTATCAAAATCCAATTTCATAAAAATTTCTCCAATACGTTAAAGCGCTCCTTAGCAGGGGAGGCGGGTAGCAAGGGCTCCTTAAGCCGAGATAACTCTTTGCTAGCAGATATAGCCACTGCCCGCTGGTTCCACGCCGAGTGGCGGGTGAAACCTGAAAATTTAAAATATTATTGATTTTCTGTCAACCTTATAATAGCCTGTTTGGTATCGAATTAGTCGTTTTTTCGGTTTGTTTTACTAATTTACCCTTTTGAATTGTTGGGGGGATTAGAACGTTTTTATCTTAAATTAAAGGGGGTTTAATGCCTTCAATTACACATTTTGAAATTTATAAACCTGCAGAACCGTGCGGTTTTACGGGTGAAAAATTGCGGGAAATCATGGAAAAAGTGATCTCCGAAACGCTCACGCCAGACGGTAAAGAATTGAACTTGAAAGGCTATTGCATTGGACCAAATGGCATGACGATCATTACCCGGGACGAACGTGTTTCCAAGGTAAGGCGCTTGAACCTTGGGGGCAACCGTGTTGGTAATGTTGGGGTTAAGCTATTGGCTGAGGCCGAGTTATTTTCCAAGGTCAACTGGCTGGAACTTGGAGGTAACGATATAGGGCCGGAAGGCATCCGGTCGTTGGTCGGCTCGAAAGCATTGAAAAAGGTCAAATCCCTCAATCTCTACCGGAATTATATAAAGGATGAGGGGGCAATTATTTTTGCTAAGGAGAACCAGTTGGAAAAAATTGAGGATTTGGATCTGGCTCAGAACGAAATCGGGGATGATGGTATATTGGCCCTTTCCCAATCGAAAAAATTTCCGGAACTGGTAAGTATTGCTTTGGACAATAATTTTTCCTCGGCTGAAGGAAAAGAAGAAGCCAAGATAGGTCCAAACTTTAAAAAACTTCAGTCCCTAAACCTATAATTTGAAATCCTATGCCAACACCTAATGAGCATTATGGGAAAGGCCATTTCCTGATCGCTAATCCTGTTTTGCCGGACCCCAATTTTTCCCGGACGGTTGTGTTGTTGTGCAATCATGACGAACAGGGTTCGTTTGGTTTGGTGATTAACCGTCCTGCCCCGATCAGTGCCAAAGAGGTTTTTGAGGGAATGGGTGTTTCGGAATCCCCAACCGGAAAACTTTTTATTGGAGGCCCGGTGTCTCCCTCACAGGTCTTTTACCTTTGCCGGTCAAAAATGCCCTTGCCGGAACTGGATGCCATCTCTGATGGAGTTTACATGGGAATGAGCTGGGAACTTCTGGATAACTTAATGATGCGGATTGAAGACCCAAAAAATAATATCAGATTCTATATGGGTTATTCCGGTTGGGGTGCTGGCCAGCTTGCGGGCGAGATGGACCGGCTCAGTTGGTTGACATGTGAGGCTCAGAGCGAATTTATTTTTCAGGAAAATGAAGAGAGCATCTGGGCTTATGCCGTCAAGTCTATGGGCAAGGATTACGAATACCTGATAAAAGCTCCCGTTAACCCCCAATGGAATTAGCAGCGAGCCGACGCTGGCAATAAGTCGAGACCCATTAGGCGGGATGAATCTTGTTGAGTCTTTTGCTACAGTTTACAAATATTTTCTCCTATGTAATGGGCGACCCGCCGATGGTAACTAGCAATAACTTGTCCCTTCACCAACCACCGGCATCTCAGCAGATTTATAAATCCACAATTTCACCCGAATTTCACGGTTTTGCTGTAGAGCAGTATTTTTCATCACGGTTTCCCTATCAGAGCCGGGAAACCTGGCTCGCACAGATATTAAACGGTGATATCATGGTAAATGGGAATAAGGCCCGTCCCGGTGCTATCCTTCGTGAAGGGGACCGTATTATTACTCATGCGGGGGTCCGTCAGGAACCTCCTGCGGATCGCAGGTTGAATGTGGTTTATCAAGACAGGCATATCCGGGTGTTCAACAAACCCGCACCTATCCCTGTACATCCGAGTGGACGGTATTTTCAAAACAGCATGACGGAGGTTTTGAAGAAAGCAATTCCTGAGGAGATTCCACGTCCTGTACAGCGGTTGGACGCAACCACTACCGGGTTGATCGTGTTTGCCCGTACCCGTCAGGCGGCAAGTTTTTTAATGAAAGAGTTCCAAAACCACCGGATACAGAAAGAATACCTGGTTGTGGTTAAAGGAAAACCGGAGAAAGATAAGTTCACCTTGACTGCCCCTATCGGAGTGGTGGCAGGGGCGCAACGGGGAGTGGGTAAGGGAATCAGGAATGCGAAACCCGCGGTCACCCAGGTGGAAAGGTTGACTTCCACCCACACCCATTCGGTTTTAAAGGTGACGCCCCTATCGGGCAGAACCAATCAGATTCGCGTGCATTTGTCCAGCCAGGGGCTACCAATTTTGAATGACGATGTTTATGGTGAAGGGGACTCGGGAAGTTTTGAATATGGATTACATGCCTGGAAGCTGAGGTTCCAATGTTTCGACCGTTATCTGGAACTTAAAGTGCCCCCTCCCCCGCATTTTCAATCTTATTTAGGTGATCGGCATATGGAGCGTTTATGAATTTAATGCAATCACTTCATTATTCATCCCCTGTGCCAGCGAATCAGGGAGAGTTGATAGCGCGTGCCAGGAGCCCGTTCTGGCTGGCTCCTATGGCGGGAATCACCGATGTTTGTTTTCGCCAGCTGATGGATGAAATGCATGCGGGTGTCTTGATTTCAGAACTGGTATCGGCGAAAGGGCTTTTTTACAATTCCGAGAAGACCCGGAAAATGATGCGCATTCATAAAAATCCCGGAACCATTGTCGGGGTGCAGCT
>CATMOP010000343.1 GCA_950072225.1 uncultured Nitrospina sp. | reverse complement strand
TTCCGATCTCCACCAAGGCAATCTTAAAACAAAGGAAATGGATATTTCAGGAAATTTATCCATGACCTAAATGCTAACAGGAAAACCTAAAAAAGCATTTGACTGTCTGGATGTATCCCTGGAAATAGCAAGGAAAGCGGGAGATAACAGGGAGCAGGGCATCATTCTTAAAAAAATGGGGGGTTATCATAAAAACTTGAAGGATTATACCGCGGCTATTGAAAAGTACGAACGCGGCCTACCAAAGATAAGAAAATTTACAGTCCTTCCCGTTGAGTACTCTTTATTGGAAAATCTTGGAAACGCCTACATGGAAATAGGTGGCTATGAAAAATCCCAAATCTGTTTTCGACATGCCCGCACCCTTGGAAAAAAGAATGCAGACCGATTTATGGAAGCAAAAGCCCTGTGGAACCTATCTATAACCTGTCAGAAATCAGGAGATTTCACCGATGCCTTAAGTAATGCAGAATTGGCTAGCCAGATCTGTTCGGGAATTCAAGATAACGATGCTATTGATAAGCTGGCCGAGGAAATCAAGGAATGGATGATAAAAAGAGTTGAAGACGAAATCAAAGACAGTGGTTTGTAAGGCTCCTGTTATTTTGCCTTAACTTTTTTCCAACTTAAAATCACGTCGCCTTTTCGGATTTTAACCTGGCAACCCAGACGCATGCCTTCTTCTAAATCTTCGGGCAACAAATAATCCCTTTCCTCTTCTGTAATTCGGGATATGTTTTCCATTCCTTCCACTACTGTAACCTCGCAAACCCCACAGGTTCCTTCTGTGCAACCAAAGGACAAGGAGACCTCAATCTCGTCACAAAAATCTATAAGGGGAGTCCCATCCTCCACTTCATGGGTTACATCATCGGTTTTAAAGTAAACACGTGCCACAAACGACTCCATAAATCTACAATTTCTAAAGAGATGCTTAACATCCTTTATAGGATTCGACTTTCTTATAAGAAAAGCGATTTTTTGATGCAGTTCAAAGACCAGTATCCCGCAAAAACTGAATATGTGGAATTTGCTCTTCCGTTAAATCTTTGGGAATATTGATAATTATACGGACTAGTTGGTCGCCACGAGTTCCCGATGAAAATTTAATTCCCACCTCTTTCAATCTCAGTTTACTATAATTTTGGGTCCCAGGAGGAACCTTGACAGACTTGATACCGTTCAAAGTTTCAACCTCAATCGTTGTTCCCAATAGCGCTTGGGTCAATTTTATTTTCACCTCCACCACCACATTCCGGCCTTCCCGTCGGAAAAGAGGATGTGGAAGTACGTTTATTAAAAGATGGAGATCACCACGACGGTTTCCTGTAAGAGACATTTGGCCCTTACCCTGTATGCGAAGAACTTTTCCATGGGTAATCCCGGAGGGTATTTTTACATTTATTTCCTCAAGAACTCCATTTCTGGAAATGGAGAGAGTGCGCTGACTGCCCAATGCGGCTTCCTCAAAATTTATAGAGAGTTCCTTTTTCAAAGGAGGAATTCGGGATTCGCGTTGAGAATGTCTCCCCTGAGAAAATGGGTTGCCAAATCCACCCCCACCACCGAAAGGACTCCCCTGGCTACGAAAGGGATTTCCTCCACCGCCTCCAAAACCAAAGCCCCTAAGAATTTCGTTGATATCAAAGTCGCGAAAAATATCTTCCTGGGAAAATTTTTGATGAAACCCTTCAGAGCCAAACTGATCGTACTGGCCCCGTTTCTTTTTGTCGCTAAGAACTGCGTATGCTTCGCTGACCTTTTTGAACTTTTCCTCCGCCTTACTATCATCAGCATTTCGGTCGGGATGGTATTGCATGGCTAATTTGCGATAAGCCTTTTTAATTTCTTCGTCAGAGGCTCCTTTATTGAGCCCTAAAACGGAATAATAGTTTTTCATTTCTCTAATAAGTTGAAATATATGGGGTAATTAGATAAACTGTAGCCGGATTAAATATAAATTATTATATAACGCTGAGCGATGAAAAGTGCAGAGAAAAATATTTTCATTTTTGTGATAGTCGGCATTTTGGCTGCTTGCAGTAGCTATCTGCCGGAAGAAAGGACCCATTGGCCCGTAAATCCAGCGGAAATGCATTCCTGGCAACCGCCTGATGAAACAATTTTATCTGCAAGAAGGGCTAATCAATTGCGGCTTGACGGCCTGACCGAGGAAATCGGGATTCTTTTCGTAAACCACGCCACCTTGTCCCGTCAGGAACTTGCCATGATTGAATCCATGCCCCAAATTGATCCTAAAATTAACGAGATGAGTTCTACCTATAACCAGCGTATCGAATCGGAGCAAGAACGGAAAAAGAGAATGGAGAAGGATCTCGCAATGTCAAAAGCGGGTTTTTTAGATGCGGAAGCAAGGTTGAAAAAAATAATGGTAACTAAACCCCCCATAATTTTCTCAATCTCTGACTATAATTCAGCCATGAAAAGTTTTCGCAGTGGCCAATTCAAGAAAAGCCTGCGATTATTTATCAAACTTACCAAACAAAAACCCCCTTTATTTTTGCAGGACAATATCCAATTTGGTATGGGGTCCGCATATTTCCGGTTAAAAAATTATCCCAAAGCCATGAAACATTTCCAAAAAATACTGGATGATTTTGCCCAAGGAGATAAAAGATTTATTTCTTATTTCATGCTGGGAGTCATTCACAATCTTCAGGGAGAAAAAAGCCGCGCTGTTTTTTTTCTTGATGAGGCCCTTAGAAAAAATCCCCAAAAAAAAATGCGAAGCATGATCAATCATTTAATTGATATTATTAACGATGAGCCCGCCCATGCCGCAGGTTGATTCTCCCGCCATTGATTTAGATGTTGAGGAATGGGT
>CATMOP010000342.1 GCA_950072225.1 uncultured Nitrospina sp. | reverse complement strand
TTGCGGGGTACCTCAGTAAGTTCCCGAAAAAGGTGCAGTTCCCCTACTTGATTGATCCGGTAAAAGGAGTTTATCAGTCTTATTTGCAAAGGGATATGCCAACTGTTTTAATTATTGATCAAAAAGGTATTTTAAATGCCCGGGCTCCTGCCGTTAGCGCCGATCAACTGGTGTCACACATTAAAAAAATGCTTTAAATAGAGATCAAAGAATATATGTTTTATAATAGGCTCTAGCGTATTTTAGGATCTACCGGTTCCTTCTTATCGCCATCATGGATGATCGAGCAACTACAATGTTCTCTTTCCATAAACACAAGTCAATATTAATGGGAGCTGTATTTGGGCTTTGGGCCTTTGCTTCGTTGGTAATGGCCAACTCTGAAAAGAGATGGACGGTTCAGTTGAACTCATTCCATGAAGAGAAGAATGCGGAACGTTTTATATCCCGTATCAAAAAGAGAGGGTATACGCCTTTTGTCGTAAAAGGAGAAAATTCCCAATGGTACAAGGTTCGTGTTGGGCCTTATCCCTCTAAAGAAGAGGCCCGGCTAGTTGTCCGGGATCTGAAGAAAAACCAGGGAATTTCTGCCATGGTTATCCTTTCGCAGGAAGGCCCTCCTGATTCGGAAGATCCAGGAGACCCCATTGATATTGTGGTCTCTCAGTTCCTGATTTGGCTGCAAGCCTGGCAGGGGAGAGATGTCAACGCCTACCTGTCTTTTTATTCCAACAACTTTAAAGATCCAAAAATATCCCGCAAAGAGTGGGTATCACAACGCCGCTTTGCTTTGAGCCGAAACTCAGAGATCACCATCCAGGTTAGCGATATTCAAATGAAGCAAAACGATGAGACCATTGAAATGTCATTTGTCCAGGATTTCAAATCAGACAGGGTTTCAGATATAGGCCGGAAAGAACTGATCTGGAAAAATGAAGGCAATCGCTGGAAAATTATAAAAGAAATCTGGAAACCTACTTGAATGGTTTTAGAGCCGAATCAGGAAGGCCGTTTGCCTCAGCTAGAGAGTTCGCGGCCGGCTGACTTTCATAATTTACAAGATGTCAGAGGGAGGTGCTCAACGTCAATTATCTATTTTAGTAAACTTCTTATCTGATCAAGGCTGGTCTATTACGGTTTTGATATTTGATGACGGGAGTTCTCCTTCCTTTTATAAACTCCGTCTTTCTGTTCAGCTGATACCACTATCCATTATGAGGCACCAGAAAGGTTTTCTTAGGTCATTGACAATTCCGTTTTTGCGCCCTTGGATTCTTCGCAAAGCTATACTGAAAAATAAGCCGGATGTTGTGATTCCTTTTCTAGACTTGACAAATATTCTCACTGTTCTATCAACGATTGGCCTTGCAATTCCAGTTATCGCTGCAGAAAGGACCCATCCTAAGTATCATCAAATGGGAAAATTATGGGGAGGATTAAGGAATTGGGCTTATCGCCGAGCCAGTTGTGTGGTGGTCCAGACAGAGATAAGTCTTTCCTTTTTTTCACCAGAAATACAACGTCGGTCAAGGGTCATTCCAAACCCAGTAATAGCTCTAGAAAATTGCAACATTGATTCCCCAACGACAACCTTTAAGGATACGAAAACATTAATAGCAATTGGTAGACTTAGTAAGGAAAAGGGATTTGATTTATTGTTAATGGCCTTTGTCAAGGTGGTTAACAGTTGTCCAGACTGGAAGCTTGTTATCTGAGGGGAAGGTGATCAGCGAGAAAAATTGGAATATCTAACGGAAGAATTAGGTTTGACTGGAAAGGTGAGTTTCCCTGGAGTAACGCGCAAACCACATGAAAAAATGAGAGAATCTGATCTGTTTGTTTTATCCTCCCAGTTTGAAGGTTTTCCTAATGTTTTATGTGAAGCGATGGCTTGCGGACTGCCAGTTATTAGTTTTAATTGCCAAAGTGGCCCAGGAACGATTATCCGTGATGGATATGATGGAATCCTGGTTCCTCCGGGAGCCGTTGCAGAGTTGGCCGTTACCTTGGAAAAGGTGATGAAGGATGCTGGTTTGAGGGCAAGCCTTGGTAAAAATGCTAGTGAAATAACCCGTAGATTTTCTATCCATAAAGTGGCTCGAATGTGGGAGGAACTTTTTTTGAGTATTCCAAAAATGATCAGGGAAAATAATTAGAAGGATTACTTGATTTTTAAGTTGAAAAATTGATCTTTTTTATAAATAAGGAGTTTTGTTTCCCTTCCCGGCTTCATAACCGTTGACGCAGAGTTGGCTCAAATCAAATTTAGGAATTTCACTTCTATTGGACGTTTTCATTAAATTTTTAAAGTGGTTGAAAGTGGACCGCGCCGTAATGTTCGCGGTGTTGTCCAAAATCTGGTCGCTTTTTTCCGCGCCTATCACCCTGCTCATGATGACGAGGATCTTGAAAAAAATCAGATTTGCTGTTCGCAATGTGAACATGTCCGGCACCGAAGTCAACATGTCAGAACATGGAACTCCGATTCCCTTGGAAAATTCTTGATGGAAAATAATTTTAATGTGGAAAGTATCCATGCGTTGAATATGCTGGAGAATATAAAGACAGTGACTATGACAAGGCTCTTGATAAACGTCTTAAAGAGGATTTATAAAATTTTATTCTTAAGTAAACCTGAGCATTTGGTGGCTGTGGCGACAAAGAACCGGTAACGGGTTTCGGTAATTATGGTAACGCTATTCTTTCCATTTTTAATTCCACCTGTATACGTTGAAATCAAATTTCCTAAAATTGTCTTTTCTGCTAACGTTTTTTCCTCTTTTCAATTCGGCTTTATGGGCGTTTGAAGCGGATTTTGAGGGTAGGTTAAAGGCGGGTAGTAGTTTTGTTGACAGT
>CATMOP010000341.1 GCA_950072225.1 uncultured Nitrospina sp. | reverse complement strand
CTGAAAACCACTATGATGATCCCGGTGACAGGATCTTTGATATAACAATTGAAGATAATTTGGCTGTAAATGATTTAGACGTACTATCATATGAACAGCCACAAACAGCTTATATTATTTCATTAAATAATATTGAGGTCTTAGACGGCGTGTTAGACATATATCTCTCCTCTGATATATATGGTATTGGATATACGGATGCAGGGCCTTTTATCAATGGTATTGAGATTTACTTGGAAAATTCGTTATCAAATATTTCAAGGTCAAGGAATTCCGTGAAAGCACATACGTAATAATTCGGTATCCAAATCCGATTAACTTCTTTTTTGTCGTAGGCTGGAATAGCATGAAATTCTTTATTATTTTGTAACTTAATATTATGAAAAGTGTTTCCTATTTGAAGCATTCCGTCCATTTTTGAATCAAGCTGATTAATGGCTTTTAAAAGCTCCTTCATATCCACAAGCCAGTTTACAGACACATTGAAGGCAGGGCCTGCACCAAAGTTAATAAGTTCAAGAGGTAAACCATGCATATTATCAACATCCCATTCCCAAAAATTTTCTTTATAGGTCGCCTTACAATATTTACCTGGCAGCTTTAAAGCTGGGCTAGACATGGCTCTCTTTTGCTCCTTCATCTCAAAAATCATAGCAATATTTGCTATCCCAGTTATCAAAGCTGCGCATGCGGTGATGAATATAGCCATTTCCATAAAATCACAATATATTAGTGTGAACGATTTGCTTTCTTGATTGAATGTAGACCTTTATTTTAGCCCAAATATTTTTAAATTACAGTGGGCAAACATTTTCTTTCACCACTTAAATAGAAAGAAAATTTTATTCCCCCATCACCTTTGTCCTCTCCCTCCAGGGGAGAGGAATTATTGGAACAGGCTCACTAGGCTGAATGGACCTGTTTGACAAACAGCGAATCCATTATCTTCGCAAAAAGCTTTTTTGGGTTTAATTCCTCCTCCTCCCCCGGAGGGAGAAGGCTGGGATGAGGGGGAGATATTTCCACCTTTGGTTTTCCTGATTCAGGAACCGCAGAGTTTCTTCAAGAACCGCACCGGTTTCTTTTAAGACTTGATCATTCCAAAATCGAATGACTCGGTATCCGTTTGACTGCAACCAAGCGGTACGCTCGTCATCGGCCTTTGATGCCTCCATGTGCTGACCGCCATCCACTTCAACGATCAAATTTTTTTATGGCATATGAAATCGACAATGTATTTCCCTACGGGTGTTTGGCGGCGAAATTTAAAATTTTCCAGTTGGCGGTTTTTGAGCGCAGACCATAACTTCACTTCTGCATCGGTGGCGTTGCTTCTAAGTTTTTTTGCAGAAGATTTGGAAGAGATTTTTTTATTCCCTCTCACCTTAATCCTCATGCCCCTTCGGGGCATGAAAGCTAAGGTTAAGCACCACGCCCTCAAGGGGAGAGGAATTATTGAAATAAACAAGTTGGTTGGGTTGGCTATCAACACATTGCAGAATGCGCAATGAGAAAGCTAGCATTTAGGCTACAGATAGTCGCCTCCCTCGCTAGAGGGCTACATTTGGCTTCCTTCTTCCTTGCGTTGATGTTGCATTTCTTTCATTCTCATGGCTTCTTCTTTCATGCCGCTTCCTTCTTCCTTCATCCCTTGTTTGTCATGCTCGTATTTGCCGTACTTCTTTTCATAATATTCTTTGAATTATCACTATCAATCATAAATGCCTTTTCATAATATTCTTTGGAATGTTCCATTCCAACGTTTTGCCCTTCGTTGTATTCATGGGCCATCGCACGAGATTTGCTACCCATCTCCATCGAGGAACCGCCACTGCCTTCTTCATACATTCCCTTTTCGTGCTCTTCGCCCTCATAGGCAATGGCGGTCGAAGAAAATACCAATAACATTCCGATCAATAGAATCGAAAAAAGCGTCCTGTTCATTTGTTTCTCCTTCAAAATAAAAATAGGGAATCAAGTATACCACTCACTCCTACCCCTGCGGGGCATGAATGTAATTGAAGAAATACCACGCGTAGGAGGGAACTAGCAAGAGCTTATTCAGCCGAGAAACCTTTTTGCTAGCAAGATTAAGCTATTGCAATTCACCATCGGCGGTTCGCCGGGCGCCGCCGTCGACGAACAGGATTTCGCCGTTAACAAATTGATTTTCCATCAGATAGTCTAGGGCTTTGAGCAGGTCGTTCATGTTTCCATGGGTACGGGTCGGCACATTTTTCGCGGCTTTTTCCAGATAATCGGGTGGTGCTCCCTGGGGAGGGAGGATGAGTCCTGGGGCGATGCCGTTGACCCGGACAGATTCCCCCCATTCCACCGCCGCCAGTTCCGTTAAATGTTTTAAGGCCACTTTACTGACAGAATAAACCGCAAAGGTGGGAACAGTTCTTGCCACCCGTTCATCAAGAATATTAACGATCAAGCCTTTATTGACCTTGCGCTTGTATTCGCGCATCAGCAGGTAGGGAGCCATGAGATTGAGGTTAAGAGTATCGACCAGAGTTTCCAGCCGCGTTTGTTCTATATTTTCCTGAATAAAGTTGGCGGCGGAATTGACCAGCAGTTCCACGTTGTCGAAGTCCTGCAGGACTTTTCCGATGAACGATTCGGCTTCATCCAGTTTTCTTAAATCGCCTGCGTAACCCCGGCATTGGACCCCTTGCAAACGTATTTCCTGAATAGTTTCTTCGCTGGTCGTTGCGGAACTGTGGTAAAGCAGGGCAATATCAAATCCTTTGCGGGCGAGATGCAGGGCCATCGCCCGTCCGATGCGGATCGCTCCTCCTGTCACAATGGCTGTCGGCACTCTGGTCCCTCGTGTTATACTTTTAAAGAAAAATTAATGA
>CATMOP010000340.1 GCA_950072225.1 uncultured Nitrospina sp. | reverse complement strand
TGAGGTCAACGAGACTTCCAATCCGTTTTTTGCCAAGCGTATACTAAGCGCCGTCCCCCAAGCGCCTGCTCCAATGACTAAAAACGATTCTTTTGCCATCAGGGCCTAATTGGGTTTTTGCTCGCTTGCTTGTTCCATGGCTTGGTTGTATATGGAATCAAAATTGATAGGCTGGAGCAGCAAAGCTGGAAACCCTGCTTTGGTGACCATTGTTGAGATAAGTTCCCGGATGTAAGGAAACAAAGTGTTGGGGCAAAAAATCCCAATCAACGCTCTTGTTTCTGTTTCATCATATCCTCTGATAGCAAAAACCCCCGCTTGTTCCACTTCTGCTAAAAACATGGTTTTTTCACCATACGTTGATTCCACGCTGAGTTTTAATGAAACGTCGTAAACTCCCTCACTGAGCTTTCTGTGGGTGTTTGAAATATTAAGTTTGGTTTCAGGGGTGATCTCTTCTTCAAGAAAAATATCTGGACTATTGGGCGCCTCAAAGGACAGGTCTTTAATATAAATTGTTTGCAGCGAAACATTTTTTTCATTGTTTTCAGCTGTCGCGGTCTCTTTGTTTTCCGATTCTGTGGCCATGATATCCCCTTTATTGATCAGCGAGCGAAGAAACAGGCAGGCTTGCATTTTCCCATTCTGTTTGACCGCCCTTAATATAAAAAATATTGTCCAAACCCTTGGAGCGCAGTTTCAGGCTCAGCTTTTTGCTGACCTTACCATTGTCGCATACCAAGAGAACAGGCTTATTTTTTTTGTTGTTCTTGCTGAGCCCTTCTTCTGTGATGTCTTCTGGTTTTTTGTTGGCAGCACCCAAGAGGTGTTTTTGAGCATAATGCTCTGCTGGACCCACATCTAAAATCAAAGCATTCTGGTTGATTAATTTGACTGAGTCGGTTGTAGAGAGGCCACAGATATTCGCTTCTTTTATCTTTAGCTCATTAAACACGGCCAGCAGAAAAAACCCAACACAGCCCAACGCCAGCATTAGGTGATTATTTATAAATTCAACTAAGAGCTGCATCCTTAACTCATTTAGCCCGCGACAATATCCACAACAGCTTGTCTTATGATTTTTGCCGTTTTGGCCAAGGCTTCCGAATCTTCAATTTCCTTGCCATGCATTCTAAGGGGCATTTTTTTATAAACAGGAATTATATGCATATGGTAATGAAACACCGTTTGCCCAGCGTCGGTGCCGTTAAGCTGGGTGATGATCAATCCAGTTGGGTTAAGTGAAGCCTGGATTCCATGAGCAACTTTTTTTGTGGTTTTAAACACCTCGGAACCAGGCTCATTTTCCAATTCAAAAATGTTTTCAGCTTCTACTTTTGGGACGATCAAGGTGTGTCCGACCGAAACCGGCATGATGTCCAAAAAGGCAAGCGTGTGATCGTTTTCAAACACTTTATGTGCCGGCATCTTCCCTTCAAGAATCTGGGCAAAAATATTGTTTGCATCGTAAGCCATTACGAAACCTTATTGGGCGGCATTGAAAATGCCAATATCATAAATACCCGTTCCATCCCTGAGGTGTTTTATCGCTCGGTATTCATCCCCGCCCAAGAATGCCTTGATTGACTCAACATCTGGAAACTCGGCAATAATAAGGCTTTTGTTGTTGAGCTGGATTCCCTCCAAAACTTCAACAGAAGGACCTCTGATTAGGTAAGCGCCTCCGTATTTTGTTATCAGCTCGGCCGATTTTTGGGCATACGATTTGAGATTATCATTCATATTTGTTATTTCACAAACAGACACTAAATACACAGACATACCAACTCCTTTCAACTTTGGATCAAAATAAAAACCCATTATCCCTTGTTTTTTCTCCCGCCGCTAGAGCAAAAACAATCTTTGTCCGCAACTGGTTATCCTATGCAAAATGTAGTTAGATAGAATCCATGAGTGCTGCAGAAACAAGACACATGTATTGCCCAATTTGTGCCACACCACTATCGAAGCAACAAGTTAATGGAGAAAACCGAAGGGCCTGTACCAACCCGTCTTGCGACTATGTAGAGTGGAACAACCCAACGCCCGTTTTAGCCGCCATTGCCCAAACAGGAGACAACGTTGTATTGGTGCAAGCAAGAGGCTGGCCCAAGGATTGGTTCGGTCTCGTTACAGGCTTCCATGAATCTGGCGAGACAGCCGAAGAAGGTGTGGCCAGAGAGGTTAAAGAAGAGCTTGGGTTGGGTTGTCAGGTCGAGAGCTTGGTGGGCGTTTACAGTTTTTTTCAACTAAACCAAGTGATCATCGCCTACCATGTTTTGTTGGATAAAGGCGATGTAACACTCGATAAAACAGAATTGGTTAACTACAAAAAAATACCCATCGAGAAACTCCAACCATGGCCCAGTGGCACCGGGAAAGCTGTTCAAGACTGGTTAAAAACAAAAGGCATTGAAAAGGAACCAGTGTCTTTTTTGAGAACAAAAAAATGAACACACAAACGCTCCGGACACGGGTCAGCGCCGTGGTGCTGTCACTGGTTTTCCTGGCAAGAGACCTGCACCAAGCCCGGCTAACCGCTGCGGGCCTAAGCGAGCAACGGCCGCTATAAAACAGCACTCTATTATCTCTCAATTGGATAAGCCCCCGCGAAAACACGCGGAGGCTTAATTGAATAAACGCCTTTTTTGCTCTAGAAGCTGTAGGACACACGCATCCCGATTTGTCTTGGGTCGGGCATGTTTGCATACCACATGTTTCTAATCATTGGTGCAGGAACGATTGAGACCAAGCCATCACTGGAGCCATATTGACCGGTAACATCAGGCATGGTGTAAGTGGCAACAACTGGACCGCCCGGATAAGGCCGAACTGAATGCTGAACGAAGGTCATAACCATTCCAA
>CATMOP010000339.1 GCA_950072225.1 uncultured Nitrospina sp. | reverse complement strand
AAACGATGAGGGCGTATGCCTGAATCCCAAGGATATACCGCCTGATGATTTGGATGATGTGATACTGGGCAAGATGATTAAAGAGGCGGGGATGTTTTATAAGATGGAGTTGGATAGATTATAAAGATAGTTATTCTGACCCCCACCCCCAAGAATCACCCACCCCGTCATAGGCTGAGTCATACCCATCGGTATACTGTCCTGAAAAATATCAATAGATACTTTTAGGTTCTGTTTTAAGAAGCTGATTGGTAAATACTTTCTGTGCCGGATCTTGCCGATAGAAATCCTGTAAAACCTGATAAAGTTTTGGATGATGGTGTTTCATGTTTTCGGGTTTGCTAAAAAAATATTCAGTCACCACCGCGAAAAATTCAGCTTCATCCGTTGCCGCATAACTATCAAAAAAAGTAGGCTTGCCGTTTTCCACCTTGCTACATAGCTCTAGATACTCTTTGGAACATACTTCATCCCACCGCTGATATTCCTCAGGAGTTGTTAATAATGGAGTGCCATCTGCACTGTCATCGAGCATGTCCAATTTATGAGCGAATTCGTGATAGACAACATTATGACCGTGCTCCGGATGCCGAGTTTCTTTTTTCACCACATCCCAGACGAGTATCACCGGGCCGCGATGATGGGCTTCGCCTAGAGTTGGCATCGCGCCCTGCACTGGAGTAGTGCGAACTTCAAAAAATCCTATTGGACTCTCAGGAGGAAAAATTGTTGTAGGGTAAACATAAATGGATTCCACATTGCGATAACAATCGTTTGGCAATGCGAGTATCATCAAGCAGGCATGAGCGGCGATCATGACGCGAATTTCATCCGTCAATTCCAGGCCATTGCACCCCAACCATGACTTTTCGGCAATAAAGATTTGGATGAGATCCTGTAACCGCATTTTTTCTTCATTGTTGAGGTGTTGATAATACTGAATGTTATTTTGAATATGCCCCTCCCACTCGCTTGAGAAAGGAGTGGCTAGTATTTTTTTTCGCCGATTATCACCAAACAACTGCCACATAAAATTTAACCCCTTTCAAGATGAATCACCGCCACGCCCGAAAAAATATTTGGGAATCTGAGGTCGGAATGGCGACGTTGCCTATCATATTAATCCTTTCCTTGAATCCACTCTACTAATAAAGTATGTATCCAACTTGTTCCCATGGATGTCCGCTTATGGCCGGAAACCGACGTTGATACCGCCCAAAGGTCGTCAGTTCAAATCGGCCCCCCTACCAAGTTTTCAACCAATTAGTCCCTTAGGTTTTTTGTGTCAGGTTTGTGTCAGGATTTCAAGGGGTCAAAAACTTGACTTGTAGGCATGAAGTATTGAAAAATAAGCTGGAAAGCTCGCAGGCCCTTTATTAATCGGCGGAGAGTGCGACCGTTAGAAGTAACCCCTACCAGCCAAACCCTGCGTTTTTCCATACCCCCAGCATTTTGTCAATTAATTAGAGTATTTCTTTGACCTTATCTTCACAAATTTTTTCATCCATAGCGCTCGCTTAGCTGTGTCGCTTGTAGCAAGAATGAAGGAACTGATTTGGGTAGGACTGGGGTTGACTTTAGGAGGGAAAATGGCCTTCACCGCTAGACGTGGGGCCAATTAGCAATAGCTTTATCTGGCTAGCACAGAGCTTTTCCGGCCTTAGGAGCTCTTGCCAGTAGCCCCTGTAGCTAGCAACCGCTAGGCGTTGCCAACCACAGCGCGATACCCTTCGGGGCATGAAGGAAAATGAAGGAACCTCAGACGCGACCGCCGAAGCCGTGGAGCCTTTTTCCACCGGGCGTGGCCCGGTTAGAAGGTATCTCTGGAAACTCCCCGGTCACGCCCTCTTCCGCCTGGGGTACGACCCAGAGATGTGGTGAAGACATCTCCCTGCTGAACCAGACCGTCATGCGGGGTCCGAATGGTTCCAATCCGGTTCTCTTTAATCTCTAGAGCCGCTTCGTCAATAAGATCATCTTCTTTTTTGGCAGCTTTCGTTTTAACAGCTGTCGAAGATCCATCTTTAGCCTCGGCGCCCTGGCTTTCACTTGCTCCTTCTGAAGATTCTGGTGATTCTGTAGCCACGGTTTCACTCGAGGTATCTGTTTCCAGTTCTTCAGCCTCTGCCTCTTTCATGGAGCTTTTAAAGTTTTTTATACTTCTTCCAAATGCAGAACCAATCTCCGGAAGTTTGCCAGCCCCAAAAATGATCATGATAATGACCAGGATTATCATTAACTCAGGAAAACCTATTCCCATCATAAGCTTTTTCTCCTTTTGCCTAATCTGATTGTGATGTAAGTCTAACAAAATATAAGCTGAATTGATAGGGTTTTGGTATCCGGCCATGCAGCCGTAAGCAACTGGCAATGTCTCATCAAGCTAACGAAACTCCCAAGCGCACGTGACATTTTTCCTAAGCTCTCGTGCCCCGGAGGGGCAATACTTTAATAGCCTCCCTTTAAAAAAAACATGTGCTAATAAAGCATAAAAAAATATACCGGATAAATATTTCCCAATCCTAAAAAGAAGCATTTATTTATATTTTAAACATTTTATTTCAAAGAGTTAGATAATATTAACTTATATTTTAGATTAGCACTTGCCTTTTAAAAATTCCCGATAGATTTTGAAAATAAAAAAAACGGGAAACAGGTATTCCCTGCCTCCCGTTACAAAATAATTTAAGGGCATCCCTAAAAATTGCTTTTGGCCACCGGCGAGCGGCCGGGGGCAGATAAGGGTCAAAGGCTCATCAAGCCGAGTTTACCTATTGCTGGCCAGCAAAAGTTATTGCTCGTAGGCCCCACCCCTAGTGGTTGCCTTAGAGAAAATTACCGAATAAATAGAGTTCCCCTTAAAAGCTTG
>CATMOP010000338.1 GCA_950072225.1 uncultured Nitrospina sp. | reverse complement strand
AACAGAACAAGTGATGCAGTTGGTTTTAGCCACAACAGTGGTCGAGCAATTCGAGGGCATTCCCAAAGACTTGATGGACATGAAGTATTTCTGGAAGCATAGTGTTGCCTGTGGATTGTCTGCCCGCGCCATTAATAATGCACGCGGAGAATACGATGGGGAAAGTATTTTTGTGGCGGGCCTCCTGCATGATATCGGCCGTTTGGGGATGTGCCTTAAAGTACCCGATCAACTCAAGATTGTTTTAGACTTTGCCCAAAAAAGTGGAGATCGCTGGTATAAAGCCGAGGCCAAATACTTTGTATTTGACCATGGTGGTGTCGGCGGGGCTCTCCTCAGAGCATGGAAACTACCTGAAAGATTACAGGAGGCTGTGGCCCATCACCATTTTCCTTCATCGGCTAACAGTTTCCCCCTTGAAGCGGCAATCGTTCACTTGGCAGATAGAATCAGTCACCAGGTTGTTTTAGACCCTGACCGCGATACGGAAAAATATTCCTATGAGAAAGATGCGTGGGATGCGGTTCAGTTATCCGAGGACTCGCATCTTCAACAGATTATAGAGCAGACAGAGGCTCAATTAGATGAAGTCTGCCAGATTTTCCTTCAAACCGCCTAAGACGGTTCTTCGAACGATCCTCTGCAAAAAACCCCTCTCAGCCATTCCTTGTCAACAGAAAAAAGCCCAATTTAACAATCCTGTCGAAATTAATTTACAGGAGTTTAATTTTAAGACTTGAATTGTTTCTTAACATAAGGGACACTTATCACGTTAAGAATGACAGTGATCTTTGAACTAGCAAGAGCAAGGAGAATCTTAATGGAAGATTTAACAATTTCTAAAGGTTGGTTTCAGGATAAGGATGATGAACCCCCGCTGATAAAAAAGAAGTTTTGTGAGCACAGGGTTAACACTGTCACCTTGGACTACGAAATCGGGATTGAGTATTGCTCTTTTTGCGGAGCTTTGGCGCATTACAATCCAGATTTGGATAACCTGGAATGGACCCTGCCGGAGTATTTGCAAAAACAAAATTATAACTAATCTGGATTGTTTCATATCCCATTTAAAAACCCCCTGGCCATTACGGCCAGGGGGTTTTTATTTTTATCTTCCCTGCAAGATTAAATTACACTAGGGCAAAAAGATCAAAAAGATTTTGAAACACAGCATGGAGATAATAATCGTAAACGGAATGGTAGAGATCCAGGAAATGGCGATCATTTTGATAATATCCAAATTCAGGGTTGGCAAACCTCTGGCCAGCCCCACTCCAATCACCGACCCTACCAAAGTATGCGTTGTGGAAATGGGCAAACCCATTTTGGAACAGATTAAAACAACTGTTGCGGCACCAAATGTGGCAGCAAATCCCCTGGAGGGTGTGAGTTCCGTAATTTTTTCTCCAATCGTTGCCATGACCTTGGCTCCCCAAATCACCAACCCAAACACGATGAATCCCCCGCCTAATCCAAGTATCCAGGCAGGCATGGGCACATTCATTTGCACCTGCCCATCTTTAAGAATCGCCACCACAGCAGCCAAAGGCCCCACGGCATTTGCAACATCATTGGAGCCGTGGGCAAATGCCACATAAAAAGCGGTTAAAATCTGCAGATATTTAAATACATCTTCTGTTTCATGGAATTGTTTTTGGAGATTCCAGGAGGGCTTGTAAGGGATTTTCCTTGCCAAATATTGTGTAATTACAAATGCCAGAACTCCCACCATAAGGGAAATAACCAAGGCCCGGGAAAAGGAAAGATCCAGGTGAAGGTTTTTCAGTCCCTTATAAACCATGGCGTTGGAAAGGATCACAAATACAAAAAACACCATATAAGGGAGCAGGTTTTTGGCATAAACCAGAGGGCTTCGTTTGCTGAAAACGGTTTTACTAATAAACTTAAATAGGAGAAAAGCAAAAAGACCGCCCATAATCGGTGAAACCACCCAGCTCAAAACCACCATACCGATTTTTCCCCAGTTGATTACATCCATGCCCCCGGCGATAATACCAAACCCTACAACACCTCCCACAATGGAATGGGTTGTAGAAACCGGCCACCCCAGATAACTGGCAATATGCAACCAGATCGCCGCCGCAACCAAAGCGGAAATCATGCCATAAACCAAATGATAAGGAACCGCCTCAAATACTGTTGGGTCGAGCAATCCCTTGCGGATTGTGTCGGAAACTTCACCCCCGACAAAAAAAGCGCCGATAAATTCCGCTACTGCGGCAATTAAAATAGCCTGGCGAAACGTCAGTGCTTTTGAGCCAACACTGGTCCCCATGGCATTGGCGACATCATTCGCCCCAATATTGCACGCCATATAGATACAAGCGATCACAGCGAATGAAAACAGGAAGGTGTCTAAATCCAAACCAAGGCTCCTTGCCAAGGATAAAAACAGGTTAGAAGGAAATTGAACTACTGAGAAAGGAACATCCTTAAAGTTTTACCGATTTGTTCTGTCCTATCTGCAACGGCCCCCAGCTTTTTTATCACTTCATTCCAAAGCAACAAATCTGCCGCAGCTAAATCATTGCCCAAGGCAAACAGCTTTTTTGCCAAATCAAACTGCTTGCGGTCGGCTTCCCATTCCGCGGTGCCAAGTTCCTGGGTTGCCTTTTCCACTTTTTCCGCTTCAGCCCCACCAAAAGAAGCCTCCAGCAACAGGTCCAGCTCGGAAATCATGTCGCAACCCATATGTGCGGTCTTGACAATGTGACCCACCAATTCCTTCAAGGAGGACTTGATTTCAGCCGGAGGATCCAAGTTTTTAATTCGCAGTATAACAGCCAAATCTTCTACCGCGTCCGCAATATCATCCTGTGCAGAAAGGAGATGCATGAAATCTCTTTTATCAACAGGCAAGAACAT
>CATMOP010000337.1 GCA_950072225.1 uncultured Nitrospina sp. | reverse complement strand
CTCCACATTCATCTATAACTGCATCTCCACCACAAACACCTTCGCAATCTACATCAGCTATACATTCCCCCTCACAATTATAATTCCTCATGTCCCGGAGGTCTGAGTAATTCCGGTCTTTTTTAATAGTAAAAACTTCATTGCAGGTGCGCCCTCTAAAAAACAGGGCCCCTGAATCCCAAAGTTCCTTATACAGTACAAGTTCGGTTTTGGTTTCTCCCGCCCAATTGACACTGGGAAAACCAACAGTTACTATTATAAGAACCCATATTATTTTTATATTCATTTGTAAAACTTTTATAGGGATCACTAATAATTGGGAATTTTATGAGCTAGTAATTTGCCACCCCTCTAAATGCTGTTCCCGTAAATAGAATCCTGTTTTTCAGTTAACCATTTTATCATTTTTTACTATACTCCGCTATTCTCCCTGTTGGTGTCCAATTCTTGGAAGCATAAAAAAACTGTTTCCAGTTTTTTACCTGAGTTCAAGGAGTGTTGATGCGATATCTTATTAAAATCGACGATTCAAATTATGAAACAAGAAACGAAAATTAAAAAACCTTCTTCCCTGAAATATTTGGTCGTTGGGCTGGTTCTTTCGGGGTTGATCTTTGTGCTTGACGCCCAGATTCCCTTGGGGATTGCGGATGGAATGCTTTATGTGGTCCTGGTTCTTTTGGGATTGATGGCAAGAAACCGTTCTTTTATTGTGTATGCGGCGGTTCTGGGTTCTATTTTAATTGTGGCGGGATTCATGGTCTCACCACCTGGAGGGGAGGGGGGCGCAGTGCTCCCGGTCGGCTGTTTTTTTTGTTTTAAATAGCCTTAGTTATCTGTTTTTCCGCATCAGAAGATAAATTCATCCACATGATAGCAGTTCCTCGAACCCTCCTGATGATTGCGCTTAATTTTTTCCATCTAATTTGTTACCCTTAGCCGTTTCACAAACCATAAAAACAATAACAGGTCTTTTTTTAAGGAAGTAAAATGAGTGATCCGGTTAAAGTTCGTTTCGCACCCAGTCCTACAGGGTTTTTGCATATCGGCGGGGTGAGAACTGCCCTGTTCAACTGGCTGTTTGCCCGCCATCATGGTGGACAATTCGTGCTGCGCATTGAGGACACCGACCACGAGCGCTCGACGGAGGAATCTATTTCCGAAATTCTGGAGTCCCTGCGGTGGCTGGGGTTAGACTGGGACGAAGGCCCTTACCGGCAAACAGAGCGGCAGGAACTTTATTCGCAAAAGGTCGACCAGCTTTTTAAGGAAGGCAAAGCCTACCGTTGTTACTGTACGGCGGAAGAATTGGATCAGAAACGCAGTGAGGCGCAGAAAAAGGGACTCAAACCCAAATATGATGGAACCTGCCGGGAGCGGACCGACACGCCGGAAGGGGCTCCCTCTGTGGTCCGGTTCAAGGCACCTCTCGAGGGTTCGGTGGTGGTTGAAGACCTGTTGCGCGGCAAGGTGGTGTTTGACATTGCCGAACTAGACGATCTCATTTTGCAGAGGACCAATGGTTCTCCCACTTATAATTTTGTGGTGGTGGTCGATGATGCCGATATGGGTATCACTCATGTGGTGCGTGGGGATGACCATCTTTCCAACACCCCCCGGCAATGTTTGTTGTATGACGCGCTAAATTTTCCCCGGCCCCGGTTCGCTCATATTTCCATGATTCTGGGACAGGACAAGGCCCGCCTCAGCAAGCGCCATGGGGCAACTTCGGCGCTGGCCTATCGAGACATGGGCTACCTGCCTTCTGCCTTGATCAATTATCTGGCAAGGCTGGGGTGGTCACATGGGGATCAGGAAATTTTTTCGCGGGAAGAAATGGTCCAACACTTTTCCTTCGACTCGGTTCACACCTCGGCGGCGGTGTTCGATCCGGACAAGCTGTCCTGGTTGAATGAGCATTATATAAAGACCACTCCTGCGGAAGAACTGGCCAGGCATCTGGAGCCGTTTCTCATCCGCTCCGGAATCCTGAAGGAAGGCCACGGCTTGGACTTTGCGGAAATCGCCAGGGTCATCCCGTCCCTGAACCAGAGGACTAAAACTTTGGTAGAGATGGCGGAAAAGTCGGCCTTCTATTTTAAAAAGGAAGTGGAGTTCGATGAGAAGGCTAAAACAAAATTTCTGACCACTGAGGCCAAGCCCTTGTTGGAAAAAGCCATTGCCGGACTTTCCCAACTGGAGAATTTTTCTACCGAAGAGATTGAGGCATTGTTCAAGAAAATTGTAGAGGAAGAGGGCATAAAGCTCGGCAAGCTGGCGCACAAGTTGGCCGTGGTGCGCAGTTACGCCCACGGCATTGGGAGCCATGGACCGGCTGCAGCGCACGTCGCCGCAGGCGGCAACCCGTCCAAAGCTTGCATGGCTAGCCTGTTCGCCCGCGTGGCCGGGCTGACCAATCCGCAAAGCGGCATCCCGAACAACACGCTGGTTGTGCCCGCCGCAACGGGTGACGAATTTAAAACCCTCAACGCCGTGCCGGAACGCATCACAGGCGTCGGCGACCTGCCGCGCGCTTACCGGGCGTTTGACCCCAGCAAGGGCGGCGACATTTTGAACGACATGCAACTCAATGTCGCCGATGACCGGTTTGAAAACCGGCGTGCGCTGCTGCAATCGCTCGACACCCTCAAGCGCCACGCGGAAACCAGCGGCATAGTGGAGAGCGCCGGCCGGTTTGAGCAGCAGGCGTTCGACGTCATCCTCGGCGGCATCTCGGAGGCCTTCGACCTTACCCGTGAAGACCCCCGCGTGCTGGACCGATACAACACCAGCCGATTCACCATCCCCAAGGGACTGCCCAAGCGGAAAAAGAATGGCAAGGCCATCCCTGGATTTTCGCCCGTGGCGCTCGGGCGGCAGATGCTCATGGCGCGG
>CATMOP010000336.1 GCA_950072225.1 uncultured Nitrospina sp. | reverse complement strand
AATGCTTTTGCCAAAAAGCGCAAAGATAAAGAAAAATAATGAGACACCATAAAGTACAGCGGATCGATTTTTAACCGGGTTTTCGTTAGAGAAAACCGATTGCCCGGGAAAATAAAATCGCAGGAAAGTATAAAGCGATAAAAGATAAAAAAATCCTGATAGTAAGTTTTTTCTTTCCGTGATCCAGGCCACCGATTCAACATGAACAGGGTGGAGAGCAAAAGCCGCGGAAACCAGCCAGGCGGCAGGGACACCTAAAAAAACCAGAATGCGCCAGAGAACGATGGCATTCATGGCATGGAGCAGAACGTTGTCAATATGGTATCCCAAAGGGTCCAGACCCCAGAGCTGGTATTCCATCCAAAAGCTGGTGGAAATCAGCGGATAATATTGCTGGGTAGACCGCACATCCAGCCAGAGGGGTTTTAACCCATCAAAGTTGGTTACAAAAGGATTATCCGTTAAGTGGCGGTCATCGTCCCAGATGAACCCATTCTGAAGAACGGGGAAGTATGCAACGACAAGAACCACCAGCAGGCCCGCGCCAGCGATCCAGGAAACTTTAAAATAAGAAGGGAGGGGTTTTTCCATTTTCTGTTGTTCGTTGTTTGGCCCCAAACGAAAAAAATGGCCGGGCTCATATTTTAACAGGTGAGGCACCTCAGTTCCACTGCCTCTATTGAAAATAAAGGGTCTGAGCTTTTTTAAGTGGTTTTAACCTTGAATCTTGAGGCAGATAAAATTAGAATGCAACACGCTTTGATTGTGGTCGGGAATAACGTCGGGAACTCTCGAAAAGCGGACGTTTTCTCGACCTTTTTTGTTAAAATAAGATTACCACTAGCGATCAAAGTAGGCTCAGGGGCCATTGGACGTAAGCCCTTTCAGCCGAGAGAGAGTTACTCGATTTAATGGCGATTACCCTTTGGAGAGGTGGCCGAGCGGTTGAAGGCGCACGCTTGGAAAGCGTGTGTAGGTTTACCCCTACCGAGGGTTCGAATCCCTCCCTCTCCGCCACCACTACCGTGGGGGTAAACTGGCAAGAGCTCGTAAAGCCGAGAATAACGGTTGTTAGCAGTCAAGGACATTTCAATTTATCAGCGGAGATTCTCCGCTAAGATATTGGCAGTTTTGTTGGGCCTCACGCAACGTGGCCTTGTGAAATCCGTCAGGTCCGGAAGGAAGCAGCGGTAGCAAAATCCCATGTGTGCTGTGAGTTACCCAGCAATTCTGCCTTAAGGATATCTCTAATAATTGTTTTGGGCTGTGAGCGGCTCTTGTTTTGCGAGGGCCGCGAGTTGTCTTAGAAAAAGTTAACGAATAAATAGAGATTCTCTTAAGTTATAATCCAGCAAATGGGGAAATCCCCCCAGCCTCTCTTTTGCAAGAGAGGTTCATTAAATTTTGTCGGCGATCCTCTGATTAAGGTCGCTGGCAAATCGTTGGTCTTCTGAAATAATGGACTTCCAGGTTTCAGCCCGTAAATGGCGCCCCCAGAAATTCAGTGAATTGATTGGACAGGAACATATCGTCCGGACCCTTTCCAACGCCATTGAAATGAACCGTGTTTCGCACGCGTTTTTATTTTCCGGCACACGTGGCGTAGGAAAAACTACCACGGCGCGGATTCTGGCACGGGTTCTTAACTGTGAAAAGGGACCGACCATAGACCCTTGTGGCACCTGCAGTTTTTGCAGGGAAATTACAGAAGGCCACTGTATCGATGTTCAGGAAATTGATGGCGCTTCCAATAATGGAGTGGCCGAGGTACGCGACCTCATCGACAATGTTCAATACGCCACATCCTCTGCCCGTTACAAGGTCTATATTATCGATGAAGTTCATATGCTCTCAAAAAGTGCGTTCAATGCCCTGTTGAAAACACTGGAAGAACCTCCGCCCCGTGTTATTTTCATTTTTGCCACCACCGAGTTAATCAAAATTCCGGAAACGATCCTTTCCCGTTGCCAGTGTTTTGAATTCAAACCACTTTCCAACGCCCAGATCACCAAACAACTGGAGCTGATTTGTGGGCAGGAGGGAATTCAAATTGATGAAAAAGGGTTGGTAGAAATTTCCAAAATTGGTGCCGGTAGTATGCGTGACGCGCAAAGCCTGCTGGACCAGGTCATCGCCTACAGCGGCAAAAAGGTTGATACCGATTCGGTGGAGGCGGTGCTCGGTATTGTCGGTGGAACCACTCTGGAGCTTTTCGCGGAGCGGCTGATTAAACGGGAACCCTCTGAATTAATCACTCTGGTTCAACAAGTCGCCAACCAGGGTAAAGACCTGAATCTGTTTTGCCGGAGTGTGATGGAATATTTAAGGAACCTGCTGATGGTCAAAGTTTCCCGCAATCCGGAAACCCTGCTGAACGCGCAGACCTGCAACTTGGAGGTTCTGAAAAAACAGGCACAAGGATTCCATGCCGATGAGTTGCAGCAAATGTTCACCATTCTTTCCCGTGCAGAAACAGAAATGAAGCGTAGCTCCCTGGCGCAGATGGTTTTTGAAATGGCTATCCTAAGACTGACCGAAACCCGGCCTTTTAAAAAAATTGATGACCTCATCCACAAAATCAACCAGAGCGAAGCTCAGCAGGCCCAACCCCTAGCGCCGTCTACGCAAAGCGATTCAGGCGCGTCTCCAGCGAAAACCCAGTCCATGGCCCAACCGGAAAACGGTTCTTTTGATTCTTCGATCTGGGCCAAGGTCCGTCAGGAGGTTTCCCGAAAACGGCCTGCTTTCGAACATTATCTGGATAAATGCCAGGTGCTCGTACTCAACGAAAAAGAAATTCAACTTATGTTTTCAGACTCCTTCACCCTTGAAATGGTGGAGACCCCGGAAAATATTCAGTTCATCAAGGACATGGTCCGGTCAGCCAGCGGCCACGA
>CATMOP010000335.1 GCA_950072225.1 uncultured Nitrospina sp. | reverse complement strand
TGATTCGATTTGACCATTTTGCCAGAGTCGGGATTCTAAAAATTCAGCCCTCCCCGATTTTTTTATTGCTTATTACCGTATACCAAATTATGATCGACAATGCCGAAGCTTGTGCCAAGGTAACTTAAAATCCCCAATGGTTAATAAAAAGTCCACAGACTTAAAAAAAGGTCTATAAACTGGATTTTTTTCCAAGAACCTTCCGGAAAGTGAAAGAACCTGATTCCCCAAATCTTCAGTGTCCGACCAGGTTTGAGAGGGAAAAACGGGAACAAAATACCGCATTGGTTGCCAAACCAAGCGAATATTTACATTTCTTTTAGTTGCACTTCTATTTTCAACCAAAATAATTCCTCCGTCAATCTTTTTTTAGGGCTTTTCCTTTTTAAAATTTTTACACGCGGAGTAAAATTTCTTTGCAGTATTGTGTTTTTTATATTTGCGAAAGATGCTTAGAAATCCAGGGGCAGAGGAGGGTTTTTAGGTAAAAGGATTTGAAAAAATCCAACCATTTCCTCAAAGGAATAATGTTCTACCAGGAACTTATATAGCAGTGGAGAATAACGGGAG
The DNA here is from genome assembly GCA_950072225.1 of uncultured Nitrospina sp. GTDB lineage: Bacteria > Nitrospinota > Nitrospinia > Nitrospinales > VA-1 > LS-NOB. The sequence continues at coordinate 2,328 of CATMOP010000335.1, read as the reverse complement.
AGTCTTCTTTCTTCTTTGCCGTCAATAGCGATGTCTACGTAAACCACTATTTTGGGCAACCGATATTTTAATAATTCAACTAATTCACGTTCTTTTTTTTCTTCAAGCATGCCCGGCAATACCCATTCATAAGGTGTCGGGTTAACCCGGTCAGAAAGAAAATAAAAAATGGGATTCAGCGGCAAGGCCAGAATGGCATCTCCTTTTTGGGAGTGCAGGTCTATTTTATCAAGTACCTTCCTGATCCATTTGGCCTCTCCAGGATTTGTATAGACATCCATTTTTTCCAGGGAGAGACGAGTGGTTTCCAGCTTCATGGCACCAATGCTTCCAGCATAAAAACCGTGATGGGTGTTCATCTCGAAATAAAACAGAAAGGGCAAGAAAACGGTGAGAAGATTCAGCGGTAGCCGCATGAAAATTCCATTTTGCCCAACGGGTTTTTGCAGGGAAAGAATCTTTTCCCGGATTCCATACAACAAATAACATAGGAGAAGATAGAAAGGAGGCAGCGTTCTTAGCAGGTTGTCGAATCCTGCCCGCCATATTACCAAGCCAAACGCGCAAGCTCCGAATAGCAAAATGGCAAGTACCATCAGATGGGCAATGTGGAACGTTTCTTTTTTTATGACGAGTCGGTAGAAAAGAAGGATGGCCACAACGCCGTAGGTAAAAGGGGGGAGGTAGAACAAAATCCTTTCAAACATCTGGTGGGCTCCAACTTTTTCGAGAAGGGCGAAAAAAGGAAGAATTTCCGGGAACGGGTTTCCCCAGACTTCATGCGCATCCACAACCAGTTTAAATACTTTCGTGAAGTAACCGTCCTTTCCCAGATAGACCGCAAATAGAATGGCCGCAACCCCGGCCAGCAGAAAGTAAAATTTGCCTGGTTTTGGTGATGCTGAAGCCGCTTGCTTCGGTGAAAAATTAAAATCAACCCGCCAGTGTTTTACGCTGAACAGCAAGGCAAGTGTGCCCAGGCTGACCAATATCGAGAAAAGGGTGACTTCAAATTTGAAAAAGGAGCTTAAAAAAATGGCCGCGCCCAGTCCGAAAAGGGATGCCAGGTTTCTTTTTTCCACAACGTTCGTAAGGCAATACAGGTTCATAGTGACAAAGAACGTGTAGAACCGGTTGTAATACATGGATGGCGCAGAAAGCATGAACAAAGCCGCCAATAAGGCAAATCCGGCAGGCATGATTTTACGGCCCATGGAATAAATCATTATTACCATTGCGGGGGTAAAAAGAAGGACACCGATGCGCAGGCTTTGAATCTCCACCCCGAATAGTTTGAAAAACAGCATTCCATACCAGTAACGACCTGGGAGGTAGCCATTGGGATTGAAGTCTACAAGAGCTCTTTCCCCGTTAAGGGTTCTTAAGGTCCCATTGGCATATCCCCCTTCGTCCCAAATATTCAATCCATATTTGCAAAAGGACCAGAAATAGACTGCCAGCACAATATAGATCAGGGAAACCCAGCCCCATCGTTTGACAAAGGGGGGGATATTGTTTGTTGCAGAAGTGGATGTGTTGTCCATTTTTTGGTCTATTCTTTCAGAAACGCCCGCATTTCCTTGGCGAGATTCTGATTTTCATTAAGTATATTTTTCAAGTTGGAATTATCATCTCCCGGGATATGGAGCTTTTTTTTCACCTTAAATATTCGGCCTAGGGATTGTTTTATGGTGGTACGGGGAATTCTCGCGGTTTCAATATCTCGTATCATGGAGTCCTGGAGGGTGCATACTTTTTCCAGATCGTGGCAAATGAGAAACAAGTCGACCCCGGCCCGGGTCCCCAATTCAGGGATGGATTCCAGCTTTTCATCAATGGCTTGCATATCCAGGTCATCAGAAATAATGAGTCCCTCAAACTGCAGAGAGTTTCTGAGCACATCATTCAAAATGGAGCGGGAGAAGGTGGCGGGTTGCCTGGCATCCCAAGCTGGATAGACAACATGTGCCGTCATGATGACCTCCAGACCCTGCTGGATGGCATGGATGAAGGGGATCAGTTCGGATTTCTCCAGTGACTCCCGCGCCCGCTCCACTTGAGGAAGTGTAAGATGCGAATCCTGGGAGGTATCCCCGTGTCCGGGAAAATGCTTTCCCACAGGAATGACGCCGGCATCATAAAACCCGCGGATCAACTCGGCTCCTAACCGGGCCACCTTTGCGGGGTCAGTATCCAGGGCTCTCAGACCTATGATGGGATTTTCGGGGTTGGAATGGACATCAAGAACCGGAGCGTAATCCATATTAATTCCTACCGCCCGCAATTCTTTTCCCATTGCAAGTCCAAACCTATAGGCCAGCTCATCAG
>CATMOP010000334.1 GCA_950072225.1 uncultured Nitrospina sp. | reverse complement strand
CAAATTCTCCATGGACCATATAGCACTGCACTAAAAGAGGGACGCAGGAAAAACATAATGGCACCGCAAACAATGCCCACCCTTTCAACCTCTCTGCCGGACTCCATTTTTCGAAAACATATTTATGGAGAAAAACCATTATAAAGGGAAGACAAATGAACGTATTGGGGCGAGACTGAAAAAATAGAGACAACACCAAAGCTGAAATTACCAGCCTGGAAGGCATACAAGATTACTGCAACCTGAGCAAAAGATAAAAGGAAAGGATTGCCAGAAAGGTTATGAAGGCCGCTCTCAGTATGATTCCTTCATAAATGATCTCGGTGGAATAAAATGCAAAACCCAGGAACGCTATAAAACCTACACGGGCATCAAACAGTTTTTTGCCGATCAAAAAGATAAGCACCGAGCCCAAGGCACCTAAAACAAATTGAATCCCGTAAATCGCATAAAAATTCCTCCCAAAAACATAGTAGATCACTCCAAGAAAATACTTATACAACGGAGAATAAGTATTGTTCGGAGATTGAGCAAGCCAATCTCCTTGCGCAAAGCTTTGCGCGCCCAGATCAAAGTTGTAATGATCGAAGGACTTTAAAACTGTGTCAAAGAATGGAGTTTGGGAAAGCTCTAGGAGATAAAAGAAACGAACAGACAGGGGAATTAGAAACAGGCCAACCAAAATCAAAAAATTTCTGAATTTAGGTTGGCCCATACAGTTTTTTTTAATTCTTAAAAAAATTGGGGATCAGGAAGCGGCCTGTGACAGTTAATAACCGCGATCATATATGAAGAAAAACAAGTCAGAACTGGGTCCGGCCGTCAAGGCGGGTCATGACTTCCACACCGGAATCGGTAACACAAAGCGTGTGTTCAAATTGTGCCGAGAGGCTACTATCCTCCGTCACAGCCGTCCATTTATCGGAAAGGATTTTTAAATCCGGTTTTCCCTGGTTGATCATAGGTTCGATGGTGAACACCATGCCTTTTTTAATTTCCAGGCCTTCTCCAAAATTTCCGTAATGAAGAATCTGCGGTTCCTCGTGGAAGTTATTTCCAATCCCATGCCCGCAGAACTCACGCACAATCGTATAACCATGGCCCTCGGCAAATTGTTGGATGGTCGCCCCAATATCACCCAGCCGGGCACCGGGCTTGACGCATTCAATACCTTTTTGCAGGGCTTCTTTGCAAACTCCCACCAGTTTTTCCGCTTTTTTACGCGGTGAGCCCACGAAAAACGTACGGCTGGTATCACCATGAAACCCTTTCAAGTAAGTGGTGATATCAAGGTTAACAATGTCCCCGTTACGCAGTTTCCGGCTGGAGGGAATGCCATGGCAAATCTCTTCATTGACTGATGAGCAGATACTCTTGGGGAATCCCCGGTAGTTCAGCGGCGAGGGAACCGCCCCGTGCGACACAATGAAATCGTGACAAATCTGATCCAGCCTTTCGGTAGTCACCCCAGGTTTCACATAGGGTTCAATCATTATCAGGACTTCTGCCGCAAGCCGACAGCTTTCCTTCATAATATTTATTTCTTCTTCGGTTTTAATATGAATCATTGGGTATAACCGAACTCCTGTATGGCTCGCCTCTGGTCTCTCCAGTTGGCCTTACTTTAACAAACAGTTTCAAAAATATTTTGGCGCCCAGGCGTTTTTCTAATTCCTGACGTGCAAGCTGCCCGATGCTTTTTAACATGCTTCCCCCCTGGCCAATCAAGATTTTTTTCTGCGAAGCCTTCTCAGCATAAATCGTGGCGTCAATCCGCACCACGCCATTATCCTGTTCCCGCATGTCTTCCACCACCACCGCCACCGCATGCGGCACCTCGAACCGTGTGAGCTTCAAAATCTTTTCTCGAATGATCTCACCAAAAAGGAAGGTTTCCGGACAATCCGTCACCATATCCTTAGGAAAATATTCCGGTCCTTCGGGCAAATAATTTAAGATCAGGTTTTTTAAACTATCCAGGCCGTCTTCTTTAAGCGCCGATATGGGAATGATCTCCTCAAACAGCGATTTCCGGTTCATCTCATCCATCAACGAGAGAAGGCCATTTTTTTCAACCAGGTCTATCTTGTTGATCACCAGAATTTTTTTTGTTTTAACCCTTTGCATGGAATTCAAAACAAATTCATCTTCATCGCAAAATCCCGTATCGGCGGACAACATCACCAGAATCAGGTCAACATCCGAGAAAGTGCTGACACTTACCCGCACCATCATTTCGTTCAGGGTCCTCTCCGATTGATGGATTCCGGGCGTATCCACGAGGATGATTTGCGCGTTGGGCAGGTGCAAAACCCCTGTGATCTTGTTCCGAGTGGTCTGGGGCCGGTTGGAAATAACTGCCACCTTTTGCATCAATAAACGGTTCAAAAGCGTGGACTTACCGACATTTGGCCGACCAATAATGCTGGCATAGCCTGACTTGAAAGGATCTGTCATAATTATCTGTTGGTTGTGACGGGATTAAACATCAATAAAGAACAATCTGCAGTGTAAAATAGGATCCAGGAGATCTCTATTTATTCGGTAATTTTCTCTAAGGCAACGCCCTTATTTCATAAGGGCCACGCATGGCCAAAAACAATTTTTAGAGAGGCTCTCTATTGAAGGTAACTTTCAACCCTTTTTGCTTTTCAATCATATCATGAACCCGTTGGGATTGTACCTGCACATTCCTTACTGCCTGCATAAATGCGGCTACTGCGATTTCAATTCCCACCCTGAAAACCGGGAGGAATCAGAAATTTATGTTTCCGCCCTTTTGTCAGAGATCGAACATTACGCCCCTCAATTGGCTGGTAAAACAGTTCCCACCGTTTTTTTCGGCGGTGGCACCCCCACCCTTTTGCCCCCAGCCAGCCTGGATAAAATTCTCGGAAAAGTGAAGAACCATTA
>CATMOP010000333.1 GCA_950072225.1 uncultured Nitrospina sp. | reverse complement strand
ACCTATATCAGAATAAAAAGGAATATGAGAAAATACATTTCCCAGTAAAAGAAATAGTGCTATTAAGAAAGCGGATATCAAATCTTCGCTTTTGGATGGATATAAGATTGATTTTGCCATCACCCCATTTTTTTCTTAAGTAATTTGTTAACCATGGCCGGATTGGCTTTCCCGTTGCTTGCTTTCATGACTTGGCCTACCAGAAAACCGAGGACTTTCTCTTTGCCTCCCTTGAACTCTTCAACCTGGCTGGGATTAGCCTGGAGCACTTCAGCCACTATTTTTTCTATGGCAGAACTATCGGTGATTTGTTTTAGCCCCTTTTCTTCAACGATACTGCCCGCGGATTTTTGTGTTCGATACATCTCCTCAAAGACTCCTTTGGCGATATTACCGCTTATCGTTCCCGATTGGATCAGTTTAAGCAGGTCTACCAGGGCAGAGGGCGAAACCGGGCAATCTACGATGTCCCTGCAATCCTTTTTCAATTCCCGCAAGAGGTCTCCCATCATCCAGTTGCTGATGGTTTTGGGGTGGGGAAACAGGGCTGTGCATTTCTCGAAGTAATCCGCCAGAGGTGCCGAAGAAGTTAAAACCCCTGTGTCATATTCCGGGATCCCGTAGCTTTTGACGAAACGCTCGCGTTTCTGTTCGGGAAGTTCGGGAATGGTTTGACGTAGTTTTTCCACCCATGTTTCATCGATCATTATGGGAACCAGGTCTGGGTCGGGAAAATAACGGTAATCGTGCGCTTCCTCTTTGCTCCGCATTGGGAATGTTTCGCCTCGGTCTGAGTCATAAAGGCGGGTTTCTTGTTTTACGGTATCACCCTGATCCAAAATCTTGGTCTGTCGGTCCACCTCATACTCAATGGCTTTCTGGATAAATTTGAAGGAATTAAGATTTTTCAATTCTGTCCGGGTTCCAAACTCTTTTTGTCCAACGGGACGAATGGAAACGTTAGCGTCACAACGCAGGCTTCCTTCTTCCATGTTGCAATCGCTGACTCCGGTATATTCCAAAATGGATTTCAGCTCGATCAAGTAGGCTCGGGCTTCTTCCGAAGAACGCAGGTCGGGCTCACTGACCACCTCGCACAGAGGGACACCGGTCCGATTAAAGTCAACATAGCTCTTTCCCGGGCTACCTAACTTTTCCCCGTGGATCAATTTTCCAGCATCCTCCTCCATGTGAATTCGGGTCAACCCAATTCTTTTTTTAGTGCCGTCGACATTGATATTGATGTATCCGTTTGTTCCTAAAGGAAGCTCGAATTGGGAGATTTGGTAACCCTTAGGCAGGTCGGGATAAAAATAGTTTTTCCTCGCGAAACGATTCATCGGTTCAATAGTGCAATGGGTTGCCAGACAAGCCCTCATAGATGATTCGAGAAAACGTTTGTTTAAAACGGGAAGAACTCCCGGCATTCCCAAACAGATCGGACAGGTGTTTTCGTTCGGACGACTGCCAAATTCTGTGGAGCAGGAACAAAAAATTTTCGTTTTGGTTTTAATTTGGACGTGAACCTCCAGTCCAATGACCGTCTCGTACTTCATATGTGAACCCGTCTCTTTTAAATTGTTACTTGGTAAGGACTAATTTGGAGTTTTCTGAGGTTTTTCAATTGATCCTGATTTTAATCACCCAGAGGGGTTCTCGTCAAGCATTGTCCTCACTGGGCTGTGAAACCGCCATCCACCGGAAGAACCGTGCCCGTGATAAAAGACGATTCATCGCTGGCTAGAAAGAGGCAGGTGTTCGCCACATCTTCCGGTTTCCCAAACCGGCCAATCGGGTAACCCTTGCTCCACTCCTGCATCAATGCCTCATCTTTCATGAGGTCGGCGGTCATATCGGTTTCTATCAGGCCGGGGCAAATGGAGTTGGAGCGAATGCCATAACTGCCGTATTCCACCGCGATGGACCGGCTGAATTGATTCAGGGCTCCTTTAGAGATGTTGTAGGCCGCCACCTGGGGAACGGCGATGATGCCGAGGATGGAACTGATATGGATGATATTTCCGCCTTTTTGCTCCATCATTACAGGGAGCACCCTGCGGGTCAACTGGAACACAGCCTTCATGTTGATGTTCATCATTTCGTCATACTGGTCATCAGAAATTTCGTGTAGAGGGGCTCCTTTGAAGAGGCCGGCATTGTTGACCAGTATGTCAATGCGATGGAACGTGTTCCGGGTTTCATGAACTAGCCGGTCTAGGTCTTCGCTTCGGGTCATATCTCCCGGAATCGTCAGAACCCGGGAGCCCAATTTCTGGGATGTTTCTGCCAATTCATGGGCTGTTTTCTCCAGTTTCTGTTTCCTTCGACCAAATAAAACTACATTGGCACCTTCCCGGCAGAAAGCCCTGGCGCAGGCTTGACCAATTCCCGATCCCCCGCCGGTGATGATGGCTGTTTTGTTTGCGAGTCGCATTTCATTTTCCAATGATTAAAAAATGGATCAAAGGTATGTATAATAAGTCCTGAAAAAAATAATTTTACCATCATAATCCAAGTCTTACCGTCTTTGCTAGTTGAATCGGGGCGGATGCTTTCCATCGGCGGGAGTCAATCATGAAATACGCATATTATGGTTTTGGGGCTTTTATAGGGTTTGTTTGCGGGATGGGCATCAACCTAATTTTTTACTGGCTGGACCAGTCCGGAGTGAAGTTTGCCGGTTTCCTGATCCATAACTTTGGTTTCATGGGGAAATACATTCTCGAATTGATCAACGCCCTGCCAATTATCGGGGCGGCATTGGGGATTATTTTGATAAAATTCCTCTTCAACCGGGAACTGACCGAAAGAAGCGACCACCACTAGGCGTGGGGCCAATATGCAATCGCTTTATTTGGCGAGCAAGAAGTACAGGCGGCTCAACGAGTCGTTGCCCAGTTGTCCCTGTGGCTGGTA
>CATMOP010000332.1 GCA_950072225.1 uncultured Nitrospina sp. | reverse complement strand
TTGAAGAGCCTTTCTATGTACGGCCCGAAGAGCATCCGGGTGCAATCTAAAGAGCGATACGACGCTCTCAAGAAAGCAGCGTAAATCAATTCGGTTTTGTGGCGGGGCTTATGGCCCCGCCCGGAATCGTTGGGTTTTCTCTGTTTGGGAGCGTAAACTTTAATTTCCCGTTTACGGTATGCTAACGAGGAGGGACACCTGTGAGTAAAAAGACTGTTGTATTTATGATGTTGTTTGCTTTCGTGCTGGGTAGTTTTACCGTCACGAATGCAGCCACCATCAAAGCTGTAAAAGTATCTGGAAATATTCCGATAGCTGCAGATGATCCATTCTGGACCCGTTATGGTCCTACTTGGAACAAGCACACTGTGGTTGATCTGGATCCTCAGATGATCACCAACCCCATGTGGCCCGCTCCGGCGACCAAATGGGTAAATGTAAGAGCTGTTAACAACGGTAAGGAAATCGCTGTTCGCTTAAGTTGGACAGATCCTACCCGTAACGACATTATGGTACAGTCTCAGCAGTACAGGGATCAAGCAGCCATCATGTTCCCCGTGAATCAGTCTGGCGAAGAGCCTCCGTTCACGATGGGTGGTGATGGCGAGCGTGTTAATATCTGGCAGTGGAAAGCGACTTGGGATAAAGAAGGCGCTGGAGTATCTGGCAATGTTGGCATGCTGGACATGGAAGATCAATATAAGTTCATGGCTATGGGTTCAGGAAGTTACTACATGTATGAGCCCGGTGGCAAGCTTTCTGGGATGAATTTTTCAACAGGCGTTGGTGATAGATCTGTTGCCAGCAAGAATCAGGGAGCTGGCGATATCAGCAAGCGTCGTTCTTATGTTGATTTTGGCATGGGTAAAAACGAGGGTGTTTTTAATCCGGCGCGTGCTACCGGTAACATCCTTGCCGATGCTTCCATGCGCATATCCCCGATTGAAGACCTGAATGCAGAAGGGTTCAGCACCCTGACCACTCAGGCTCATCAGGATGTATTGGGCAGTGGCAACTGGTCTAACAACCGTTGGTCCGTTGTTTTCAAACGTGCTTTGGCCACTGCTGATGCCAATGACACGCAGTTCAAGGGAAACAAAACTCCGATGGGCATTGCTGTATGGAATGGTCAGAACAAAGAAAGAAATGGTCAGAAGGCTGTAACGCAGTGGCAAACATTGCAATACTAAGCCTTGACGCGGAGTAATCCGTAGACCAAAAAATAAACCCAGGGGAGAAGTCGCTAATGCGGCTTCTCTTCCTGGGTTTTTTTTCACTAGCCGAGGGAGCAACGGGCAATAGCTTACTTTTGCACGGGCCAGCTCATCTCCATCCAGCGTTCCATACCGCCATTTCCCACACAAATAATATTATCCAGGCCTGCATTGGTCAAAGTCTCGGAAGCCATTTTAGCCCGCCCACCCATTTTGCAGTGAACATAGACCTTATCGTAACCTTTCAGGTCTTCTGCAATACCGCTGACCTCCTCATGAGGAGTATTTTGCGAACCTTCAATATGACCTGCTGAATATTCCTCAGCCGATCGGACATCCAGAATCAAACTGTTCCCACCCTTTTTTTGAATCTCATCATGCAAGTCATCGATAGAAATAATTTTCATTACTGCCTCATTTTGAAAATGTTTCGTAAATTACAGCATTTTTCCCATGTGTTGGATTATATCACGAAGAAAAAGATTCAAATTCAAAAGAAACCAGCGGAGGTTCTCCGCTGTTAAATTGCAATATCTTTCCCTTGCGAGCAAAAAGTTCTCTCGGCCCGTGATATTCCTCCTCAGCTTTTACCCTTGCAGGGCATGCGTTATATCCCCAACCATAAATTTCATGCCCGGTACGGGTAAAGGTTAATGAAGAGGGCATCACGCATGCCCCGGAGGGGTACAAACGATCCATTGCCAACTGCCTCCGTGATATTTCACCTTAACTTTCGTGTCCCGTAGGGGTACAGAGGTATACGGCAAATGGCTGGGGGAATTTTGACTGGTAGGGGCATAAATTTCCAGTGAAAAATTGACGTTTGATCTGCAAAGCATATATTAGAAAAAACACAAAACTGCTTAACCCTTTTTAAATAAACATTTAATAGAGTTCTCAGGAATAGGGTTTTGAAAATAAAAGCTTTGGTACATCTTTTGCTTATTATGGGTAAATTAATGTTCTCAGGGAAAATTATATGCATGAAGGAATTTTCATAGCGGCTTCTGCGGGAATAAAACAGGGCAAAAAGCTGGATGTAATAGCCCAAAATATAGCCAACGTAAATAATACAGGATACAAGCGGGACAGGTTGGTTTTTAAGGAATTTATGCCCCCCTTTGCCCCTGACGAACAATTAAATGCCGGAAGAAACGTATTGTTGCCAGCGCAAATATCTAATTCAAATGTTTCATATGTAGGGGTATCAGATTATTACACGGATCATTCTTCAGGGGGATTACGACCAACGGAAGCAACTTTTGATTTGGCTTTAGGTGGGCCGGGGTTTTTCACTATTTCAACCCAGGAAGGTGTTCGCTACACCCGCAACGGAAATTTTAGGTTGAACACAAAAAACCAACTGGTGAATCAAAAAGGAGACCTTGTATTAAATCCACAAGACAACCCGATAGTCATAGACGCACCTGGGGCAGATATATCCATCGATGCTGACGGAAACATTTCTGCAGGAACGGGTTTGATAAACCTCGCAATTGGAAAAATAAAATTAATAAATTTTGAGAATCCAAAAACTCTCGAAAAAGTAGGGGATGGATTATTTCTCCAAAACGACCCTGAGGCGGAAGCAAAACCTCCTACTGAAACCTTTATCAAGCAAGGTTTCCTGGAAAATTCAAATGTTTCTGTGGTGGAGGAAATGACAGATATGTTGGCAACCCTCAGACTATTTGAAACGTATC
>CATMOP010000331.1 GCA_950072225.1 uncultured Nitrospina sp. | reverse complement strand
TACAGGGAATTGTCCACCTGGTTTCAGCGAGTGTCGGGGGCATTGATGCGCAGGATGTGGTAGTAGTTGATCTGAAAGGTAATCTGCTTTCCGGTGGCATGGAATCCTCCGTCGAAGCGATGATGTCATCATCCAATTTCAAGCATAAAATGCGGGTTGAAAGGGAGCTGCAACAAAAAATCATGAAAATGCTGGAAGACGCATTGGGGTCGGGAAAAGTGATCGCTAAAGTCTCGGCAGATTTGGATTTTGAAAAGGTGGAAAGAACCGAAGAAATTTATGACCCGGATTCTCAGGTTGTGAGAAGTGAAAACCAGATTGCGGAATCCTCTACGGGCGCTGTGCCTCCGGGAGGAATTCCGGGTGTTCAGGCTCTGGTCCCATCGGGTGCGTCTCCGGGTGGAGTCGTCGGCCAGGCCGCAAAGCGGAATAAATCGAATGCCATTATAAATTATGAAATAAATAAGGTTGTCCGGAGGGTCTCGAAACCGGTCGGCGAAATTTCCAAACTCAGTGTCGCAGTGATGATCGATGGCACTACAGCGGGAGATCCGCCGGTATATCAGCCCCGATCCCAGGAGGACATGGACAAGTATTTGCAAATCATCCAGTCTGCTGTGGGGTTTGATCAGGATCGGGGAGATGTTATCCAGGTTGAGAATATTCAATTTGACCGAACCGAGTTGGAAGCGCAGAGGGAAGATATCGCCCGGGCCGAACAGATTGACCTGGCCCTGGAAGTCGGAAAACTGGTAGTGGGCCTAGTGTTCCTCATCCTGTTCTTCACCCGGGTTATCCGGCCCATCATCAATTGGATGACGATGACGGTGGAAGTGGTTCCGGAAGCGGAGCAACTGGGCGCAGCGGAATTTGACGCAGCGGATGAAGAGAAGAAACGTCTTACTGAAATGGCTTCCGAATCGGCTCGTATTCGTGATTCGGTGTCCGAGTTTGTTACTAATGATCCTAAATATACTGCCAGCGTGATCCGAAAATGGATGCGGGAAAAAGAACCTAAAAAAGCTTAAAGCAAGTTGACTATGGGTATCAGTGAGCGGGAAAAACTAAGCAAAAAACTATTGCCGTGTGCAGGAAATTGGAAGAAGATAGAAGAATCATTATAGGCCAAGGAGAAGCCATTGTCTGATATACGCAGTACATTCACCCGGAGTAATCTTGAACGGCAACATGAAAAGGAAAAAGAAAGCGAATCTCCCCATAAGGTACGTTCTTTTGAGCTGAATGAGCTGAATTTACAGAGTTCTTCCATGAGGCGCGGTTTCACCTATGATTCGGAAGACGCCCGAAACTTTGACGATACCAATGTCAAGAAAGCCAAGCAAGGGGTAAAAGAGCTTCTAAAGGATGCCATGGACAAGGCAAAAAGACAATCCATAGAAATCAAGGCTTTTGCTAAAAAAGAAGGCCATGATGCCGGTTACAATGAAGGATTCAAAAAAGGAGAAGATGCTGCCAAACTGGAATTCAGTCCTTTTCTGGAAACGATACATGAATTGATTGCGGATTTGACCGTTTTTCGCAAAAATATGTATGACAAGGGAGAGAGGGAGATGGTCGAATTGGTGGTCAGCCTGGCCAAAAAGGTCATCCATTTCGAGTTTTCCACACGGGATGATGCGGTGCAGGAGATGATTCGACTGGCCGTTCAATCGGTGCTGGACCGTGAGTCGATGGTCATCAAGATCAATCCTGCGGATAAAGGCTATGCGGAAAGCTTCCGCCCTGAATTGCACCATTTGTTCAGTGAAATTAAAAATATTACTTTTGAGGCGCATTCCGGGGTGGAGCGGGGTGGCTGTGTGGTGGAAACTAACTTTGGCGTGGTCGATGCGCGGATCGATAAACTGGGAGAACAGATGGACCGCATCCTCAATCTTTCTCCACCACCTCCTGAAGAGTTGATTTCCGCGGCAAACCTTCACAAAGATTCCGCAACGGATATTGAAGAAGAAGCGGAAATTGCAAAGGAGGAGCAGGGCGTAATCCCGGATAAGGAAAACGATCCAGAAACCGAGTCTCCTGAAGAAACGAATTGAGCAATTATGGATACCGTCATCGATTTAAAAAAATACAGTTCATTTATCAAGAAAACTGATTTCGTCAAGAAAACGGGAAAAGTAAATCGGGTTATTGGTCTGGTCCTTGAGGGTGATGGCCCGGCGGTATCAGTGGGAAGCCTCTGCACCATATATCCTAACAATCGTCCGCCTATTCAAGCCCAGGTGGTAGGGTTTCGGGATCAAAGTACTTTATTGATGCCTCTTGGGGAAATGCTTGGAATTGAGCCCGGAAGCCTTATTGAAGCCACAGAAGAGTATCCTACCTATAGACCCAGTGATGGATTGATTGGGAGAATCCTCGATGGTAACGGCCAGCCTATTGACGGCAAAGGAGCGATTCCTTTTGGGGTTGAATATCCAATGATGGGCAGTCCGCTGAACCCGCTGGAGCGAAGACGTTTGAGGGAGTCGCTGGATGTTGGGGTGCGGGCTCTCAATGGACTGCTTTCTTTCGCCAAGGGCCAGAGGTTGGGAATCCTTTCTGGAACCGGAGTGGGTAAATCGGTTCTGATGGGAATGATTGCCCGAAACACCAATGCCGATGTGAACGTGATCGCGTTTATTGGTGAAAGGGGCAGGGAGGTGAAGGAATTTATTGATGAAAACCTGGGTGAGGAAGGCCTGAAACGATCTGTGGTGATCGCCGCGGCCTCTGATCAGCCTCCGCTGGTCCGACTACGCGGAGCCTATATTGCAACAACCATCGCTGAATATTTTCGAGACCAAGGAAAAGATGTCATGTTGATGATGGATTCGGTCACCCGCTTTGCCTTGGCACAAAGGGAGATTGGCCTTTCTATTGGAGAGCCTCCCACAACACGAGGATTTACACCTTC
>CATMOP010000330.1 GCA_950072225.1 uncultured Nitrospina sp. | reverse complement strand
TCCTTAAACGGGTAAATCTGGTTTATGATTGATCCTGCCCATCATGTTAACGGGTATTTATAACTCCTCCTCCATCTACCGTGTCGAAACTTAGACTCTTAGTTTTTTTTCTAGCCGCTTCAGGGGTCTGTTCCGTGTACGCCAGTGAAAAAGACTGGGTCTTTTGGCAGGAGCGTTTCCTCTTATCGCCATCCAGCCAAACCGAGTTATCAGGCACGATTCAGGAACCGCGTATCAAGGAGGTTCGTGTCACCGCAACCTTGCCGGACTATCCCTGGATTAAAGTTTCTCAATACCGGGACCGCCCGGTGGAACGGTGCATCACCTGCCACGATGGCATCGCCAACGTCAGTCCTTCCCATCCGCCTGAGTTCGGCTGTTCCGTCTGCCACGGCGGCGAGCCCGAATCGGTGGACAAGGACCAGGCGCATGCGACCCTGATTTATGACCCCGAAGCGAGAACAGGAAAACGAAATCCTTCAAGCCTTAGTGTAGTAGAGCGATCCTGCGGACAGTTATATTGTCATGCGGGGCACGCAAATGAAGATAGAAACCATGTCGACCGTGTCAAAAAATCCATGATGAACACGATGGCGGGTGTGATCTCCGGCTTGAGATATCAATGGGCGGGGCAAAGTCGGAAAACAGCCCGCTACGGCACCCTTTCCATTGCCGATGAGGATGCGACCGTTCCTCACAACCAGGGTGCTCTGGATAAACTGGAAAAACTTCCATTCTTTTCCTTGGCAACAATTCCTCAATCCATTTTAAAAAAGGAGCAGTCGGTTCCCGTTTCCCGGCACCCGGCAGACCTCATTTTGCGGCAACAATGTTTCCAATGCCATCTGGATTCGCCACCGGCTGAAGGCCAATACCGTTCGCAAGGATGCTCCGCCTGTCATTTTGAGTATTCTTCCAGCGGACTCTATGAAGGAAACGATCCCACCATCTCCCGCACCGAACCGGGGCACGCCCGGTTCCATAAAATTCGCGCCATTCCTTCACGCTCTACCTGCGTCCAGTGCCATCGCAGTTTTGACTTGCAAGCACTGGGCACCGCAGACGAACCTCGCGAAAATGAGATCGATGAAGTTTTTGGGCCTCATCGTCCTCACGACTTTGAGGAAATCAATGATGCAACCCGGCAGGAAGAAACACCCACTGCCTACGACTCTGAAGTAACGGATACTGTGACCGATCAAATCGAAATATCCTCTACCGTTGATCCGGATAAAGAGGCCCCCTTGTTTGTCGGGAAAGGAAGGGTCATGAGAGATGTGCATACGGCAAGAGGAATGGACTGTACGGATTGCCATACACAACTTGATATCATGGGAGACGGGAATCTTTATTCCAAACAACATGAAGCGGTAGAGATCCGCTGCGAGACTTGTCATGGAGACAGTCGTTCCTACCCTTCCATTTCACAGATCACCGATCCTGTAGATTCAGTGATCCGGATCAGCAAGCATTATAAAGGCGGTCCAAACAAGGTGGATGACTGGATGGCAGTTTCGGCGCGCAATCGCAAGATGACGAACGTAAAAGTCCAGGATGGGCGCATGGTCACTGTCGGTAAACAATCGGGAAAGGTTCATGAAATTCCGTTAGTGAAAGATTTCCTTGCGGCCCATTCCATTCCCCAACACCAGTCCCGACTGGAATGTTCAGCTTGCCACGCACGCTGGGTGGTTCGTTGTCCGGCATGCCATCAAAGCATCACCAGCGGACAGTTGCAAGCACCCGTTCTCGCATCCCATTCCCTGGATATCGGCGAGCCGTCCCTGATGATCGGGCCTCGGGGCAAAGTAGCCCCCATGCTGACGCAAGCGGAAAGGCACTTGACTATTCTGGATGAAAGGGAAAATCCGATTCCTGTCCTGGGACAAATGGGGGAGAAACGGGGTCGTTATCGGCAGTGGGCCTTCACCAATCCTCATGGCACTTCAGGGTCGAATCTTGCTTATGCGCTGAACCCACATTCCATTCAAAAACAGGCCCGCTCCTGCACCAGTTGCCATTTGTCTGCCAAAACTTTAGGATTAGGGGAAGGCGATCTCAAGATAGGAAAAAACTCCACAGGAAAAAATGATTTTGTGGATCCCCTGAACCGTTCAGATAAAATGCTGAAGGCCTCGCAGTTTGACCCGCAAGCCAAAGTGTCCATGCGGGGAGAATCCCTTGCGGGAACCCATCAGCCAACAGCCCGTACATTTAACCAGAAAGAAATAAATCGGATTTTAAGAGTTGGAAACTGCATACCCTGCCACGACAGTTATGAAGACCCTATTTACCAGGATATCAAAAAAAGTTACAGGTTTGAACGTACCTTGGATCACCGTCATTTACGGGAAAAAATATTGAGTTTGAGACAAGAATGAACCGTTTTATTAAAATTTCAGCCCTGCTTGTTCTGGCAGGAGGCTTTTGGTCCTCCCCTTTGCTTTCCTCAGGGCAGGATATGGAAAACAAAAATCCGGTATTTGGAAATGAAGAACGGGAAGAGCCCTCGCTCCGTGACCCTGAAAACAACCCGCCGGGACTGCTTGATCTGTTCATTCAACCCGATGGCGATTCTCAAGCTGAATCCGAAAATATTTTAGAGTCGGAAGTCGGCAATAATGCGCCCACATTTTTAGAATCCAAGAGTATGGTTCCAGTTCCGGAATCGATCCCCAAACAGGATTTTGACGCCTCCGATTTTGACGATCCTTTCTACCGTGTTCGGGGTTTCCAGGAAAACTCAGAAAAGGTTTTGCAACCCGGGACCACTTTGGATGGAGTCCAATTTCAGAACTATGGCGATTCCGAAAAATTCATTGAACGGTTTTATCGTGAATCAGGATTTTCCATAGATAAGGTTTTCGGTAAAATAAAATATCTGGAGAGAAAGGGTGGATGCTACACCTGTCATCAGGGTATTGAGGAAATCAGCTCC
>CATMOP010000329.1 GCA_950072225.1 uncultured Nitrospina sp. | reverse complement strand
CAGACCCAAAAATACCCTGCCGTTGCAAGCCGTTTTTCCTCAACGCGACAACAGTTTGTTCTTTTCCAACAAGATGGACACGGTGGCCCGCCTGCAATAAAAAGCTGGAAAGCCCCAGTCCCACCGCTCCTGCCCCAAAAACCAATACTTTCACTATTCCTTTGTATCCATCAATATAGTGTTCGGTCACAACGTAGCACAGTATCACTCATTGATAAATTGACCAAAGAGCGATAAACTATGAATCGGAAATAATATTTATCGCTTCAGCGGGTTCCCGGAAAGGAGGGAATTTCATGACTATGGAAAATCAACAAGCACATTTCAACCATGAAGATTGGCTCGATCACCTTAACCGGTATATTGAAACGGCCCGCCAGATTTGCAATGAGTTCTTCAGGGGCTTAAAATCCCTTTCACAAAAGGGTTTGTTGGAAGCCTGGAGCGAAATTCGTTCCACTGCATCCAAGCTCACTCCTCTGGACTTTATTGTTTCAGGATTGGTAGCCCTTACCGGAATTATTGGCGGATTATTTTTTCTGATCGGACTTTGCCTTTTCGGCTATCAGGCCATACTCTGGCTGCAGGATGGGATTTGGACTGAATTCCCGCTATTTGCAGTTTTCAATTTCCTGTTTGAGAACACGATCCTCCATCAATGGATGATTCACCCGGAATCATGGATGGGCCTGCAAAAACTTTTCTCATGGTTTTTGGAGTCTGTCCCCCTTTCAGTGGCATTAATGATTCCTGGTCTTGCCATTGCCTTCTTCATGGCAGGAACCATGGTGGTGACCATGCTCTTTCGTTTCGTTCAGTTAAAAAACAGGAATGGCTGAAAATACTCCATCGCTCAAGGAAAAACTGGAGGGTTCCAAAAAATACCTTCTAAACGCCGACCTTAAAGGAGCCAACCTGGAAGGAGCTGAATTGGGAGGGGCAGTGCTGGTTGGCGCCGATTTGCGCGGAGCCAACTTAAAAAAAATATACCTCAGCCTAGCTCAAATCTCTAAAGCCAATCTATCCGGGGCAGACCTTACCGAGGCAAATCTCAGCGGGGCGGATTTAAACAAATCCAACCTGGGGGGTGCCAACCTTCAAAACGCCTATATCCGACGTGCCGACCTGCGTGGGGCCAATTTCAGCGAAACCAACCTTACTAAAGCCAATCTTAGGGAATGCGCACTATATAAAGTCTGGATGAAGAATGCGGATTGCACTGGGGCCAATTTACAAAACATTAAAGCCTCACAAACACAAATGCAGGATACAGTGTTCAAGGGAGCCAAACTGGAAGGAGCAGACCTTTCCGGAGCTCGGCTTGAACGTACCAACTTTGAAGATGCCGGTCTGCAAACGGCAAACCTCAACCATGCAAATTTAAAAGGTGCCAACCTCAAACGGGCGGACTTGCGAGGAGCAAATTTGCACCATGTGGTTGGGTTGACCCGGGAACAGATCGAACTGGCTCTTATTGATAAAAAAACCCTTTTGCCTAATTACCTCAAAATTAAATGGACCTCCGAAACCGCGTTTGAATTTCTTAACGACAAAAATTAAGAGCCTTACCAAAAAACATTTTTGCCATGAGCCCCCTTGTTTTCAAAGGAGAGGGCAAATTGCAGGCTCATAAAAATATAGATTATTAGAGATCCTCTTATAATACCTTCTCACATTCGGTTTCTTCGGTCAATTTCACCCAGTAGTTCTCCCACTGTTCTAATATTGATTAAATCTCGGTAGCCTGAGATCATACCAATGATCCCTATGCTGAGAGGAAACGGTTCGTCCCGGTCACGTAAGATAATCGTCCCCGTTATATCCTGCTCATTAAACTTGGGAATCTGCTCCACCTTTAATGGAAGTTTCTGCTCTTCCACCTCTATCGAAAAGGAATATTGTTTTTCAAGATATAATTTCAGTTCATCCACTTCCTGTTCGGATAAAAAATAATTAGCCCGACGTAGAATCCATAGCTTTTCCTTTCCGGTTTCCGGCAAGCCTTGGTAATTTTCAATCAACTGGTGATAAGGAACCAAAGGCTCGTCGCGCAAATAACAGACCCAATCCACCTTCACGAAAGTTTCAGGATTCTGGCCAGATAAAAGCCGGGAAGAATCTATCAATGAATAGGCACGATACAGTTTCATCCCTAATATCTCCTAATTCAGCAACCTGCTATTCCAGGACTTACAAACTTAACACCCTGAAAAATTTTTATATTCTCCCCTGCTCGTAAGAGGTATGATGGAAACAGTTTAAGAGGATCTCTATTCATTCGGTAATTTTCTCTAAGGCAATCACTAGGCGTGGGGCGGTTATATTCGTCCCTAGCCTTCCTGCCCCGGGGGGGTACAGCTAGCAATAGTTCATTAAGCCGAGTAAGCATTTGCCGCATGTGATATTGCTACATTAGCCTTCATGCCATGCAAGCGTAAAATAAAGACATTGCCGTTTGCCTCCGGCCGCTCGCCGGTGGTCAAAAGCAGTCTTTAGAGATGCCCTTAATTTTAACCGACACCCGTTAATTTTCCATGGACAAAAAATGGATACAGATAGAAAACTAATCAAATTCTCCGCCGCAACAGGATTTCTAGTAGTTCTAGAGTTCGGAACTGTTAAGGAAATGAAAGAATACGAAGAAAAAATCAAAAATGCTGGACTGCAATGTGAAATCATCCCGAACTTTAATTTGAATTTTGACCAGGCAGACTTGTTCATGGATTTACGTAGCCCGGAATGTAACTCCCAGTTTGACCTCGAAGACTGGATCTAACTGACCAGCGGCCGGTGGCTACTGGGCAAAAGCTCGTTGAGCCGTCAAAACTACCTGCTAGCCAGCAAAAGTTATTGTACCCTTTCAGGGCATGAAGGCTAAGGAAGAACACCACGCACACTAGGTCCAGCATCACGCTGGTGCTGGCGGAGGCTTTTTAGTCT
>CATMOP010000328.1 GCA_950072225.1 uncultured Nitrospina sp. | reverse complement strand
CAGAATGCTACCCAGAGCTAAAAATGAGTTACGCCAGAAAGCATAACCACTTGATATAACTGGAGCCAGCGGGCGGAATTGAACCGCCGACCTACTGATTACGAATCAGTTGCTCTACCCCTGAGCTACGCTGGCCTGGGTCTCTTTAAGGCTTGAAAGGATGTACTTTACACGGTCTGCCGAGTAAAAATCAACCGCTTAGTTCCCCCGCTAGGCGCGGGGCCAATGAGCAATGGATCATTGCGTTGAGAGAACTTTTGCCCGCATGATAAAGCTATTGCCAGGTTCTAGCGGAGGCTCTCCGCTCGTTCCCTCCGGCGGGGTCGCCGGCGGAACTTGGGCTTGAAAATAGACCAGCAAAAGCTTTAAACTCAACGTATACAGATAAGTGCATGTTTTAATGAAAGGGGATGAATGGCCGAAGAAATTGACACAAAGGAGTTTGCCTGGATCTCTGAGGTGTTCAAAAAGAAAGAGGTTTTTACCGGACTCAGCTACACCGAGCGGGAAGCTTTGATCGAAGACATGTATAAGATCAGCTATAAACCCGAGGACATCATCTTTAAAGAGGGGGACGACCCCACCGCCTGCTTTTTAATTTATAAAGG
Organism: uncultured Nitrospina sp.; assembly: GCA_950072225.1. Lineage (GTDB taxonomy): Bacteria > Nitrospinota > Nitrospinia > Nitrospinales > VA-1 > LS-NOB. Next base: position 2,337 of record CATMOP010000328.1, on the reverse strand, counting down.
CAAAGTGAAGGGGACCAAAAACAAGATGCTTGTTCTTAAGAAAGAAGTTTCCACTTTAGGGCCCGGCTCCTTTTTTGGGGAGATGGCTTTTCTCACCTTTGCGCCGCGCGTGGCAACCGTAGTTGCAGAAGAAAATATGGTCTGTTTTGTTCTTCTCAAATCCACCTTCCAGAAATTGTTGAGCAAAAACCCTGCCTTTAAAAGCTGGCTGAAATCGCTTTCGGCCAAACGCCTGATAAAACTAAACAGCATCTAGCCACTAGGCGTGGGGCCGACACTGCATTACCCATAAAGCTGGCAAATCCATCAAGCGCAATACAATAATAATTTCTCCCCTGAGAAGAGACCGGTCAGCGGCCGGTTACAAGGAAAATTGGTTTTCATGTCCCGAAGGGGTAGCAGGGTAAACTGGCAAAAGCTCTTTAAGCTGAGATGAATTGTTGCTAGCAGTAAAAAGGTATTGCACCCTGTACCCCTTTCGGGGCAGGCGTGATGTCCTCTTCATTAGTCCTCATGCCCTGCAAGGTTAAAAGCTAAGGTTAAATATCACGTCCGCGAACAACCGTTCTTCTTGGTGAAATAAGTTTTTGCTCATTGGCCCCACGCCTAGTGGGCGGCGGTTCGCCGCTTAGTATTTTCCACGAATATGGGAGGCGACCTCCTTAAAATATAAATCACTCAAGGCCTCGTGCGTAGCCGGAGGCAAGGGAGGCAATGAGCTTGCGGCGCAATTATCGATTACCTGCTTGGGGTTTTTGGAACCCGGGATTACCACGCTGACAGCCTCAAAATCCAGAACCCATCTCAATGCCGACTGGGACAGGGCCTGGTTTTTCGGAACATGTTTTTTCAGGTTTTCAACAAGTTCCAGTCCTTTTTCAAAGGGAAGTCCCGAAAAGGTTTCTCCGACATTGAACTCTTGCCCATCCCGGTTAAAATTGCGATGGTCGTTATTGGAAAAAGCTGTATCCCGCTGTAATTTCCCGGAAAGCAGACCGGATGCGAGAGGCAGGCGGACGATGATGGCCACCTGTTTTTCCTGAGCCTGCTTGAAAATGGATTCAATGGGTTTTTGCCGCAAAATATTAAAAATAATTTGTAATGAAGCCACCCCTTCTTCCCGCAGGCAGATTTGAGCTTCCTCCATGGATTCCACACTGAATCCGAATTGTTTAATTTTACCTTCTTGTTTCAAGGTTCTCAGCCAATCAAACACCTCACCGCGTTCCAGAAGGTCAGTGGGTGGACAATGCACCTGGGTCAGATCCAGAGCTTCTATTCCCAATCGTTTCAAGGAATCTTCCGTGTGCTTGCGAAACTGTTTCAGGGAAAAATTATCCGGCCAGCCGGGCCTTGGAAACCTGCCCATCTTGGTCGCGATCACCACCTCTTTAGATAATGTTTTTACAAACCTGCCGAGTCGGGATTCCGACAGACCCTCGCCATAGCAATCGGCGGTATCGAAAAAAGTCACTCCATTTTCGACTGCGGTCTCGAGGACTTTTTCGGCTGTAGAATCATCCACATCTCCCCAATCCGCGCCAATCTGCCAGGTGCCCAGTCCAACTTCTGAAACCGTCCAGCCGGTGTTGCCAAATGTCCGGTAATTCATACCCGCCTCTCAAAAAAATGATAAATTGGGAGAATGACATCCCGTTTACTTAATCGCTTCTTTTATTTCATCGGTCATAGCATTTTTCATCCTTTAGTAAAAGGACTTTTCGTTTTGTTAGTATTAACTGGTATTTTGGGGCTACCGGAGAAATGGGCATTGGCCGTGGACTTTCAAACCTATCTTAAAGGAGCCCAGGCAGAAGTTTCCCGGCACAAGGAAATCATTCGCGAGGACCCTCTGGATGCGATCGCCTACTTTGAACTAGGAATGGCCTACCTCGCCCTGGGTCGGCATGAAGATGAGGTGGAGGCCTATCTGGAGGCGATTAAACTCAACCACAAATATACTGTGGCGCATTATAACCTGAGTATGGCTTACGATTTATTAAAGGATGGTCCCAACGCCATCAAGCATATGCTCCGAGCTCAGGATCTATATATTCAAAAAAGGAACCATGCCCGGATAAGAAACGTGAAACGCCAGTTAAATCTTCTGTATTTAAAATATCAGGACAAAACGAAAACACCAAAAAATTAGCAGGTTGCTAAAAAAGTATTATCTCTGGTTTCAGCAACCTGCCGAAAAGGCCACTGGACAAAATGAAAAAATAATTTATCCTTAATCAGAATTGTTTTTTCGCAATTTGCTCAGGTTCCTGTATTTGTAAGGATTAAAAATTGGGGTATAAATTTTTGTGGTAAAAATGTTACCACTTTCTTTCG
>CATMOP010000327.1 GCA_950072225.1 uncultured Nitrospina sp. | reverse complement strand
ATATCTCTTCTCAAAGAACCGCGGCTATATAAATCCCGTGAACAGTTTTATGATGAGGTATTCAGCCAGTTGTCGCTCAAACCAGTCCTGAATCCGGAGTTCAGGTTTATTGACTTGTTTGCGGGAATTGGGGGAGTGAGACTAGGTTTTCAGCAAAACGGCGGAGCCTGCGTTTTTTCCTCTGAGTATGATCGCGCTGCACAGAAAACTTATAAAGACAATCATGGCGAACTACCTTTCGGCGATATTACAAAGGTTAATGAGATCGAAATACCGGACCATGACGTTCTGTTAGCGGGCTTTCCATGTCAGCCCTTCTCCAACGCGGGCGTATCTGCCAGAAATGCTGTTGGTAAACAGCACGGATTTCTTTGTGATACTCAGGGAACTCTTTTTTTCGATGTAATGAGAGTTATCGATGCAAAAAAACCCAAAGTGGTATTCCTGGAGAATGTACGCAATTTAGAAAGACATGATCAGGGACGTACATTTCAGACAATCCAGAATACGATTAAAGAGAGCGGCTATAAATTCAGTTATAAGGTTATTGACTCAAGCACTGTAGTACCGCAGAGAAGAATAAGATGCTATATGGTAGCGGTAAGAAATGATATTTCATCAAACTTTTCCTTTCCTGATTTTACAGGTGAGTCGAAGCCACTAAAAACCATTCTTGAGAAAGAAGTAGATGATAAATTTACAATTTCCGATAAATTGTGGCAAGGGCATATCAACCGTACGAAGCGAAACCTCGAGCGTGGCACCGGCTTCACTGCTCATACAGCAGACCTGAATAAGCCCTCGAATACTATCGTCGCGCGATATGGGAAAGATGGAAAAGAATGCCTTATCCCACAGGAAGGAAAAAATCCACGATTGCTGACTCCGAAAGAATGCTCAAGACTACTAGGTTTTCCGGATTCATTTATTATTCCGGCCGCCAAAACACCTGCGTACAAGCAATTTGGCAACTCTGTAGTGGTTCCTGTTATCGAAAAAATTGCAAATAGAATAAGAAAGGAAATCTTATGAACTTTGAGGAATACTGTGAATTAACTCAAGACAAGCAGAAGGTCAATGCTGAAAAATCACTGCTTTTCACATTCACTAATTCAAAAGATGAAGAATTCAGTATCTCACCAGAGAAAATTCACAGTTTTTTAGTTTTTGCGGTTGAGAACTATCACCTTATCCATAATGCGTGGGGAAATACATCAAGTAAAAAGGCTGATTTGCATCAGTATGAAGAAAAGTCTTACAGAGCAATTTTTAAAACTGCGTCATCCCCTGACCTGAAAATAATATCCTCGACCGGTAGTAGCCAGACGAAAGCGCTGACTTTATTAATTTCCAAATTACTTGGTTATCTTACTGGAAATAAATACAGCACTCCGGAAGAAAATACATATTTCCAAAAGGATTCTATAGCGCAGGCTCTTAGTAACTGGAACAAACTGGATGTTCCACAGACAAAAGAAATAAGATCCCCAGACAAACGAAATATCAGAGAGCTATTTCGTCAATGGATGTTGGAGAACGGTCTGTCACCCAGAACTGCGAACTCCTATTCAGGTACAGCTATAAAGTTCAATGATAAATACCTGACTGATATTGGGCTGAAGGAAAGTAGCCTTTATGAACTTAGTTCGGATGGTGTATCTGCAACATTAGAGGCTCTATACGCAATTCCTTCCTGGAAAGAGGCTGATGAAGGTGGCAACGGCATGTATAGTGCCGCTTGTAAAAAGTTAGCAGCGTTCCTTAGTGAAAATTCGCTGCATACCTTCATCCACCTTCCCAAACCCTTTCTTCTACTGGCAGGTATTTCCGGAACAGGTAAAACACGCTTTGTCCGCGAACAAGCCAGATTCGGCACCTATAAGCTGGTTGCTGTCAGGCCAGACTGGCATGAGCCGGGCGACTTACTTGGTTACGAAACCCGCCTGACGGGTTCCGGTAGCCCTGAGTACGTTTCAACGGAAGTGCTGAAATTTATTGCGGCAGCCTGGAAAGCACTGATTGATGCAGGTCTTGAAACGGAAGCCGGAGAACAGGATGGAATAAAATCATTGCATGTTTCCGGCGACCAGGATGCGCTATCCCGTGTTCGTGCGCACTGGCTGTGTCTGGATGAAATGAATCTTGCGCCTGTAGAACAATATTTCTCAGATTACCTGTCGGTTCTGGAAACCCGCAAATGGCATAAAGAAGATGGTTCGTTTATGTATTCCTGCGATGCCCTGCTTGATAGCGGAAAGCTGAACGTGGGTAGCGTCAAACTCAAACAAGAGCTGGGGATGGATGCGCCGGAATATGCTGAGCTGTGGGAATTGTTCCTGCAAACGGGTTTGCCTATCCCTTTCAATCTGATTGTGGCTGGTACTGTCAATATGGATGAGACAACCCACGGTTTTTCCCGCAAGGTCATCGACCGCGCAATCACCTTTGATTTTGGTGAATTCTTTCCTAATGATTTTGAAGCTTTTTTTGATGACGAAGAGGCTGAAAAAAAATATCCGGTAATGCTTAGTTTTCCGCTGTCTTCTCATACAGGTGCAGCGACAGACGCCGCAAAAGCAAGCCGCTCATTCCTTAAAGCCGTTAATGAAAAGCTGAAAGGATCGCCTTTTGAACTCGCCTTCCGTGCCCTGAATGAACTGTTACTCACAGTGGAGTCATTCAACGATACGTCAAGGTGGAGCATCCTGAGAAGTGCTCCGGAGTCCGGGACCGATGCGCTACAGCCCGCCAACCCAGCCGTGAACGGCGACGCCGGTTCCGCGCGTTTTGTCTGGTCCGATGGCGGTCCGCTGGTGGGCGACAATCTGGGCCTGGAGCTGTGTGGCGTTGGGTACGACAAGCTCCGCCGCCGCGGAGGGAGTGGGTGCGCTCAGGTCGGCGACCAGGTCGGACAGAGTGGTATCGGTCTCGTGGCCGACGCCGGAGATGACGGG
>CATMOP010000326.1 GCA_950072225.1 uncultured Nitrospina sp. | reverse complement strand
TAAATTGCCCACTAGGCATGGGGCCGACTTGCAATAGCTCGTTGGGCCGAGTAAACGTTTGCCCGCAAAACAAAGATATTGCTAGCTGGGTCCAGCGTTACGCTGGTGAAGAGAATCATTTTGAATTGGAGTGGAGATTTTATGGGATTTGAACTCAACAAAAGTTATAGCGGATTCAGGTTGACCAAAAAGGAGGAAATTGCCGAAATCAAATCTCTCGGCCTGTTTTTTGAGCATGATGTCACGGGCGCTGAATTGCTGGTCCTGGAAAACGATGATGACAACAAGGTGTTCAGCGCCACGTTCAGGACTCCACCTGAAAACGATACCGGGATAGCCCATATTCTTGAACACAGTGTATTATGTGGCTCTAAAAATTTTCCGGTCAAGGAACCCTTTGTGGAACTCATGAAAGGCAGTTTGCAGACTTTTCTCAATGCGATGACCTTTCCTGATAAGACTATGTATCCCGTTGCCAGCAGGAACCGGAAAGATTTTTTCAACCTCATGAATGTCTATCTGGATGCGGTTTTTTATCCCAATATTTCAGAGGAAACCTTCAAGCAGGAAGGCTGGCATTATGAACTGAACACCCCGGAAGATAAAATTGTTTATAAAGGGGTGGTGTTGAATGAGATGAAAGGCGAGTTCTCCAGTCCGGAAAGTTGTATTGACCGCCAATTGGCTCATTCCCTTTTCCCTTCCACCCCATACGGGTATGAATCGGGGGGAGACCCTAAATCTATTCCCGACCTGACGTACACGGACTTCAAGGATTTTCATAAAAAGCATTATCATCCCTCCAACAGCAGATTGTTTTTGTATGGAGATGGAGACACCCAAAGCTACCTCGAATTTTTGCAGGAAAAATATTTGCAGGATTTTGGACATATGGACGTCAACACTTCCATTGCTCACCAGAGATCTTTCAGGAAACCAAAAAGAAAAAGCCTGAGCTACCCGGTTTCCAGCCATGAGTCGCTTGAGAAGAAGACTTTTGTCCTGGTCGGCTACAAACTGGATAAGGCTATAAACCATGAACATTGTCTCGGATTCAGCATACTGAGCCATCTCCTGCTGGGGTCTTCCGCGTCTCCTTTAAGAAAAGCACTCATCACCTCTGAGCTCGGCAGTGAAGTCATTGGCGGAGGCTTCGATGACAATCGTGCGGATACGATATTTGCCGTGGGTTTGAAAGGAACAGAGCCCGAGCATGAAAACAAAGTTCTTGCACTCATAGATTCGACCCTACTTGACCTGGCGGAAAATGGAATAGAGGAGGATATGGTCCGCTCCGCGGTCAATTCCATAGACTTCAGGCTTCGAGAAGCCAATTTTGGCGGATTCCCAAAAGGCATTGTTTATAACATTCAGGCCTTGGGTTCCTGGTTATACGACAAAAATCCTTTTACTCATCTCAGGTTTGAAAAGGTAATGCGGAAAATCAAAAAACGCATGCACGAAGGATATTTTGAGGATTTAATTCTCGATTACCTGATTGAAAATAACCATCGCAGTATTCTGGTGGCAGTTCCCAAGCCCGGCCTAGGCAAAAAATTGGAAGCCCGGGAAAGAAAAATTTTGAAAGCGGTTAAACAAAAACTGCTTGCCAATGAGATTGATAATCTGATTGCGGAAACCCAAAAACTGCAAGAATTGCAATTGACTCCGGACTCCCCGGAGGCGCTTTCCACCCTTCCCTCGCTGGAAATTCGGGATGTTCCCAAAGAAATAGAAAGGTATCCCCTGGAAATCAAAAATCAAGGCGATACAAAGATATTTTTTCATGATCTTTTTACCAATGATATCGCTTACACCCAAATAGGATTCAACACACATTCGGTACCGGCTGAAATGATTCCTTATATCCCTTTACTGGGAGCTCTAGTGCTAGGGATGGGTACCGGCAGGCATAGCTACACAGAAATTTCAAAGTTGATCGGCATGCATACTGGCGGAATCCGTACTTCCCATTTTTCATCGGCAACGGTTCAAGATCGTCATCAAGTCCTCTCCTATATTTTTTTCAGTGGTAAGGCGTTGCTGGAAAAAGTGGACAGTTTGTTTGATATTTTTGATGAACTGCTCGGCGATTCCAGTTTTGATGACCACAAGCGGCTGGTTGAAATCATTCGTAGCGCCAAGTCCGATATGGAAGATTCGATTGTCCCCCATGGAAATCATTATGTGCTGTCCCGGCTCCAGTCCTACCAGTCCCGACTCGGGCAGTTTGATGAGCTTACGGATGGAATCACGTATTACCGGTTTTTGGAACAGTTGCTGGAGCGTGTAGAGAAAGACCCGGGTGAGGTTGCAGACCGATTCCGACAGGTCGCGGAGCGAGTGTTTACCCGGAAGAATGCCTTTTTCAATATCACCGCAACGCAAAAGGATTACCGCAAAATAGAAAAAAGAATCGGTGGAACGGTGGGCATCCTTTCCGATAAGGACTGGAATGTTGAGGAATGGAACCTGAAAGCGGTACCTCTGAATGAGGGATTTCTGACTGCAAGCAACGTTCAACATGTTGGCAAAGGGGCCAACCTGTATAACTTGGGATTTAAATATTCCGGAAAGTTTGAGGTCCTCAAAGCCCTGCTTAGAACCGGGTTTTTATGGGACAGGGTACGTGTTCACGGTGGTGCATATGGCAGTGGCAATTCATTCGATTTTTTCACCGGCGATTATAGTCTTCTCTCCTATCGGGATCCCAATCTTACCGAAACCTTGGAAATTTATGATGAGATTGCTGACTTCCTGAGTCATTTGGAACTACCCTCTGAAGAACTGACCAAAATCATCATCGGCTGTGTCGGCAAAATGGACCCGCCTTTAACCCCGGATCTTAAAGGAAAGGCATCGATGATCGATCATCTCACCGGACGCACCCATGAAATGAAACAGAAACTTCGTGAAGAACTACTATCCACTCGGCTTGGCGATTTAAAAGGCTATGC
>CATMOP010000325.1 GCA_950072225.1 uncultured Nitrospina sp. | reverse complement strand
CAAAAATCCCAGGCTTCCGAGGTTGACTCCCAAAAAAGGGACGCTGTGCGGGTGGGCGATGTGGGCCACATTTAACAAAGTTCCGTCTCCTCCAAGCACAATAAGCAGGTTGGAGCGGGGGGGGATTTCTTCTTGGGAGCAGAGTGCAGTCTCACCGATCAGCTCGGCCGTGTTCGGATCCATATACAGATTGCAATCCCGTGCCCGCAACCATTGGGCCAGATCGCTAACCACTTTTGGGTCGATGGAGGGATTTTGTTTACAAAATAACCCTATGTTTTTCACTGGTTCCTCTGCACTAAGATTAAGAAGCCAACTTGAAACCCGGGTATCAACCCCGCATTTAATTTAATAGGGATATAGCGGGGGAATAGTTTTGGGAAATTGGATTGGGCAAGGTTATTCCGGCATTACTCCCTAAGCGGTATCAAAGTCTGCCGAAGTCCTCCGGTTTAATTTTATCCAGCCAGTCTTTCCACTGCTTGTCATCATCTGTTTTGACTTTTCCCGGATCGGGGAGGTCCAGGCTTTTAGCAGCTTCAATCACTTTTTCTTCAACATAAATGGGAGCCTTGGTTCTCAGCGCCAGCGCTATGGCATCGGAGGGACGCGAGTCTATGGAAAGAGTAAGGTCTCCGCATACCAGGGAAATGATGGCATAAAAAGTATTGTCTTTTAATTCATTGACAAGGATATGGTTGACTTTTGCTTTCATATTTTGAATTAAGTTTTTTAGTAAATCATGTGTCATGGGGCGTGGCGTGGAGATTTTTTCTATTTCCAGAGCGATTGCATTAGCTTCAAAATAACCCACCCATATGGGAAGAGCCTTGGAACCAGTTGAATCTTTCAAAATTATGATAGGCATGTTGGTAAGCGGATCCAACGTAAGGCCCTCAACTTTCATTTCAACCATATCCTTTACCTCAAAAGTGGGTCACAAAATAATAAATGGCTTTACGTGCGAAACCTGAAATACGATGCTATCTAAAAAATATAAATAAACCTGCGGGGTTTGTCAATCACCGTAGGGTGCAGGAAATGTCCCATTGTTTCCTGCGTTTGAGAGAGGGTCTACATCTTTTTTTGCTGGATTTTATGCTCTTTAAGAAAATTTTGTAGAGCACGACGAACTTCATCGGGAATCTCGATTTGATTCAAGGTTTCCCGACAAAGAGTGGTTGTCGACTTATAAGTGTTTAAAAAAGCGATGCATGGAGGGCAATCCTGGAAATGTTCTTCAAGAGAATTCTTGGTTTCTTGCTCCAGGGACCCTTCAAAATAGTCGAACAGCAGGTCAATGCACTCTTTACAACAGATCATATTTCCCCCTTTGGAGAACTGTATTCCTCAAAATAGCCAGAAAGTTTTTTTCTCAAAAACAACCGCCCTCGGTGTAGCCTCGATTTTACCGCCGGAACGGTCAGGTCTAATATTTCGCTCACCTTTTCGGTTGAGAGGCCCTCTACATCCCGCAATAAGAAAACCACTTTTTCTTTTTCCGGCAGAAGATCAACGGCTTTTTTGATGACCTCCCGCGTTTCATTGGTAAACAATAAGGACTCGGTACTTCCCGACCAATCCTGAATTTTTTCCTGCTGGAACCCGGCCCCGTTGAAGGAGGGCAGTAATTCGTCAATGGAAATGTTAGGTTCCTTTTTCTTGCTCCTCAGCTTCATATAGCTGGCGTTCAAGGTAATGCGATAAACCCAGCTTGAAAACGCCGATTTGCCCTGAAACGTATTGATCTTCCTGAACAGCGTCAGGAGAACCTCTTGGGTCACGTCCTGAGCATCCATTTGGTTGCGCATCAGGTTGAAACTGAGAGCATATATTTTCTTTTGATACAGCTCAGCTATTCGGTCATAGGCCTCAAGGTTACCGGCTTGAAGATCCCTGACTAGAGCTTCTTCTATTTCTTTATCTTCTTTTTGCTGGGTAAAGGACATAAAAGAGCAAATCCAGTTTTATTTTCTGCTGGGAAAAGTCATGGGTTTCTTTTACAGGAACCTGCCGGGATTTGCCATGCCCCTTTTTAATCCAGTAACTTTAGGATGCTTTTAATTTCAAAGCGATTCGTCAAATAAAGCCGAATACTTGTAAAAAAACCCATCCTTAAGCTAGAGGGGAGGGAACGGGGGCGGATAAGGTGACTTACTTGTCTTTCGATTCAGTGGTTGAGGCTACAGGGTTCTCTGCGGTTTGGGGTTCTACATTTTCCCCTTCGGTCACCTCTTTATCTCCTTCGGCCACCTCTTTTGCCGCATCAGTGGTTTCACCAATTTCTTCTGTTCCCTCTTCAGCTTCCTTCATAGACTTTTTGAAGTTCCGAATACTATTGCCAAAAGCACTCCCAATTTCCGGAAGCTTTCCAGCCCCAAAGATGATCATGATAATGACTAAAATGATCATTAACTCTGGAAAACCTATTCCCATCATGGCGAAAATCCCTTTATTTATTTGAGAAAATGCCGATTATAACACAAAGCCGAATCAAGACAAATACAAATAATTGCCTGGAATTCATACATTATTATGCTACAATTCGGCATTTGCTGGGTAAAGTAGTAGAGATTAATCCTTAGGAAACAATAACATATGAAAATTGTGCTGCGCGTCTTGCCTTGGCTTGCAATTTTATTAATGTTCAAGGTGGCGACTGCCGGAGCTACCACCTTTTCAGAAAGATTCGAAAAAGGTAATTCCGATTTTGGAGCCCAAGTGGGCTGGGGACATACAGTAGATATCCCTCCCGGGCCAAACCGTACGGACTTGGGATTTTTATTCTTTTTCCCCAATTGGCAATATAATTTGACAGGGTTGATTGCCAAGTCCTCCTGGTACCAAGGCGCTTGGTTCTATCATATGGAGGCCGGATTTGCCTTTGCCGATCGGGACGATAAATTTTTGGTAGGATGGTCACCGGTATTGGCCCAGTATAAATTCCTGGCCCCTAAA
>CATMOP010000324.1 GCA_950072225.1 uncultured Nitrospina sp. | reverse complement strand
AAATTATATGGCCTCCCGAATATATCAGTAGAAAATAAATCATTATTCTTTTTCATTTGAAAACTTGACCCTAAATGATAACTACCGCCAGCTTGAAATTTTTTTGCGACAAAGAAATTTCTCCGAGCTTGGCAAAGGGTTCGGGAATTTCAGGCTCGATTCGACTGGCCAGCTGAAAATGCCGGAGTGCATCGGTTACCAAACCCTTTTCCAGGTAAAGAGCGCCCAAATTGTAATTGGTAGCAAAAACTCCGGGTCCTTTAACAAGCGATTCCTGATAATATTGTATAGCTTTTTCGCTGTTTCCCTCCAGGCTGTGAGCCCGTGCCAGGTTAATAAGGGGGCGTAGTTTATGCGGTGACTTCTGATGCGTATCCTGCCAGAGTGATAGCTCCGATTGCCACACCGCATTCCGTTTCATGGTCATAATTCCCAAGACTCCCACGAACACAAAAAAAATGAGGGTGCTGGAAATTTTTAGTGGTTGGGTTTCTCCGCATTTACAGACCACCTGGGAGACGCCGAAAGCAAAAAGAATGAAAATTCCCGCTGATGCAAGATAGATCCGGTGTTCCGCGGCAAGATCGTGCAGGGTGACAATGGAAGAGGACGGGGAAAGGATGATGAAAAACCAGCACAGAAAAAAGAAAATAAAACGGGTTTTAAAAACTTTCAGGGAACAAAGCAACAAAAAAGCTATGCAAAGCAGTGGGATCAAAAAGTTCCAGGATACCAGACTGGTGACAACCTCTATATCGGGGTCGATATTGAGGTTCATCGGAAAGAGCAACTTGTTTACATAATAAAAAATGATCACATTCGGTTGACTGAGCATGTACTTGGCTCTGCCTACCATCTCCTCGGGTCGTGATGGGCCTATAAGAAATGTCTCATCGGTAAGGAGTTTATAGAACAAAAAGCTGGCAACTGCGGCAATGGTGCCAATAATCGCCCATTTCCGTTTTTTTAAAAACAGCAAAGCAGGCGACCGTTCGGGGCAACTACAAAGGTAATATAAGATCATTATAGCGGGCAGAGTCGCGACAATCTGTTTGGCGCTAAAACCAATCAGGGCGATTAAAAATATAACCAGAAAATAAAGACCATATTGCAGACGGGAGGTGGAGGGTCGTTCCAATAATTGTTGAAACAGTAAAAATCCGGCAAGGTAAAAGGTCGAGGCGAGGACTTCTGAACGGCTTATAATATAAATTACGGATTCTGTTTGGATTGGGTGGCAAAGAAAAAAAACGGCTGAAAAGAAAGAAACGGTGCGGATTCTTTTACTCCCCCAACCCATCGCTTCCATGCCAAAACGGCGAAAGGATTTTTGTAATACAAAAAAGAGAAGCAGGGCATTAATAATGTGAAAAGCGAGATTGAAGATATGGTATCCAAAGGGCCGAAAGCCATCCAGGTACGTATTAATGGCAAGGGACATTATTAACAAGCCGCGTGACAGGAATCCTTTTTGCCAGAACTCAGCGGTTAGCAGGGTCTCCGGATTTTTTAAGTAAGGGCTGTTTACAATGTAGGCAACGCTGTCAAATTGAAAGGGATTATTGAGATGATTGGCGAAAAATAAAACTCCAAGCAAAGAGATAAACAGGCAGTAGCTTAGTTGGCTAAGCAGAGTCTCTGAAAATCTTGAATTGCCAGATTTCATGACGGCCCTTTCTTCATCTGGCCCAAGGCATGGTCAAGCAACTTCTGGGCGGTTGTGTTTCCCGGTTGCAACTTGAGAACCTGGTCCAGATGGGGAATGGCGTTTGCATAACGATTATTTTTCAGATGCAGGGTGGCCAGGTTTTGGTGGATTTCCGGAAGATTTTGCTGAATGTCCAATGCTTTGTTAAATTCAACCTCAGCTCTTTCATAGGCTTTTAAATTCCAGAAAATGACACCAATGTTATTTTGTGCCTGTGAATGCATTGGTTGAATTTCAAGCGTCCGGCGAAATTCTTGAAGCGCTTCATCAAAAGATCCTAAATGTCGGAACGCGTTTCCCAAATAAAAGTGATAACTGGCTTTATGCGACCGCAACCTGACGGCCTTTTGCAAAAACGGAATGGCTTCTCCATAGGCCTTCTGTTTGCTCCGGGCAAGGCCCGCAAAATAATAGGTATCCGGTTTGTTAGAACCCAGGGCGATAGCATGATCAAATTCTTCAATGGCTTTATTCCAGTGTTCCTGTCGGAAATGGATATGGCCAAAGTTTGCATAAGCGTCTGACTGGGCAGGATTTAACTGAAGGGTAATCCCCAGCTCTTCTTTTGCCTCTTCGAGCATTTCGTTTTCCATATATGCGGTGGCAAGGTTGTTATGAACCAGTGCTTTATTGGGCGACTTTGCCACTGTATCTTTCCACAGAATAATTTCAGATCGGTAATCAAGCGAGCGGTTTACTGTGAGCAAAAAATTAAGAGATAAAAATGCCAACAAAAGGCCAGTTGCCAAAGCGCGGACCGATGGAGCGTTCAGGAACAACCAGCCCAGCGCTAGGCTGAATCCCAATCCGGGTAAATAGGTGCGGTGCTCGGTGACAATTTGTTTGAGAGGAATAAAACTGGATGAGGGAAGCAATGTGATAAAAAACCAGAGAGCGGCAAATTGCAAAATAGGAGATTTATGGCGGAATACCATTATCGCTCCGGTGCCTAAAATTCCGACAGCAAAAATTAACTGCCCGTCTATGAACCCAGGTAATAAACGTATATCCGGTTCAAAGTTGAGGTTAAAAGGAAGGAGGAGCTTGAGCAGGTAATAGTGAATCACTACCTTGATTTGACTGAATAAATATAAAAACCGGCTGGTCTCCCCGGAGACTGGATCGGCTTTTAAAGAAAAAATATTGCCCTGCTCCATATAGCGATAAAAAAAATAAAGGACAAGAGGCAGAAGAATGACTGCGATTTTTGTCGTCAAAGATTTTCTCTCACCGGCTGGTGTGATGAGCCAGATATA
>CATMOP010000323.1 GCA_950072225.1 uncultured Nitrospina sp. | reverse complement strand
TCCCTGCGGCATATTCCAAAGCAGAATGAACTTTTTTTGCAGTCATCATCCTTTTCGACTTGATCGTTCCTGAAAAACCGCCTAATGGAAAATCAATGATGTCGAATCCGGACGCATACATAAGGTCAATGGTACTGTGGTTCAAAGGAGGAAACCCTTTAAGCGCAACAAAGGTATTGAACCGTTTTTTAATCGCCTCCACCAAAGGTGCAAGTCGACTGAACCCTCGGTCGGCCTCGTCGCTGAAGTCCATGTTCAGTTGTACTAAGTCCGCGGAACCTTCTTCGAAAGCCGATTGAATGACAGCAAGAATAGCTTCGACCGGCATGCTCAGTTTTTTGCCCCGACCCATAGCGCGGAGAAAAATATTCAGGCAATACCCATCGAGGCAGATATTTTCAGAAACCGGCGTGCGTTGCTTCAACTGGCGCTTGAGAAATTCCGGAATCGGGATGATGCTGACCTCAATTTCCCCTTCCTTCATATGGAGCCTCAACCGGTCTTCATGGCAAACCAGTTTTGGCCCGTCCTGCCCTGGTGGATTCAAAGTTGCCTTGACGATAAAGTCACCAGCCAGGGCAAGGGTGATCTCCTCGCCCGGCTCGCCGGAACAGAGGCCCCCCGAAATTTCTGCAAGCCCCTGTAGTAAAGTCGGAATCGTAAGCCCTCTTTGGATCAATCCCAGTTTTATCTGTCCATGATATACTTTATCCATAGCCATCTTTACAATTGATCCAGAATCTTCTGGTGGATGCCACCAAATCCACCGGATGACATAACCAGCACCACATCCTTATTTTCTACATTTTCGGCCATAAAGCCAACTATGTCATCCACTTCTGGAATAAAGTTAGCGTTGCCTCCCTTTTGCCGAATGAGAGCTACCACCCGCTCCGGGTCCAGCCTGTCTTCCTTCTTGATTTTTTCAGGCGCAAATAAACCGGCAAAAACAACCCGATCCGCTGCGAGAAAACTATCCGGAAAATCCTGTTCAAACACCTTTCGTTTGGAGGTGGCCGACCGGGGTTCAAATACGGCCCATAGCCTTTGCCCCGGATAAGCTTCTTTCACCGCTTCCAAGGTTGACCGAATGGCAGTTGGGTGATGAGCAAAATCGTCCAGCACCGTTACGCCGTTTGTAACCCCGACAACCTCTTGCCGCCTTTTGATACCTTGAAAAGATTTAAAGGCAGAGTTTATTTCATCGGCCGTCAAGCCTAATCCTATACAAAGAGCCGCCACCGCCGCCGCATTTTCCACATTATGCCGGCCAATCATGGCCAACTGAAAATCTGCTTTTTTTTCAGCTCGATAGGACAGGGAAAAATAACCGTATCCGCCCTCAAACCGGTAATCCCCAATCCGCCAATCCGCCCCCTCAAGATAGCCATAGCTCTCAACCCTGCAAACGGCTTCTCCCAACACATCCTGAATATTTGTGTCTCCGTATTTAACCAGTATAACTCCTTCAGGGCGAATCAGGTCCACATACTTGCGGAAAGCGTCTTTAATCTGGTCCAGATCTTTAAAAATGTCGACATGATCAAACTCAATGCCGGTCAGTATCGAAACGTCAGGACGATAATGCAGGAACTTGGGTCCTTTATCGAAGAAAGCGCTGTCATACTCATCGCCTTCCGTCACAAAATAACCCCCCTCGGGCACCTGATGGTTGTTGTCGAAATTTTTCAACCAGCCGCCGACCATGAAACCGGGATTTCTTCCGGATGCATGAAGCACCCAAGTTAAAAGGGCCGCGGTGGTGGTTTTGCCATGCGTCCCGGCCACCACCAGAGATTTTCGGCCTTCCAGGAAAAAACGGGACAGTGCTTCAGGAAAAGACGTGTAATCCAATCCGGCTTCTAACACCGCCTGCACTTCTTCGTTGGTTTTGGAAACCGTGTTGCCGACAATGACCAGATCAATATCACCCTTGATATTCTCCTTTCGGTAACCAGGCAGAACAGGAATTCCCGCGTTTTCCAGAAGCACACTCATGGGTGGGTATATATTGGTATCCGACCCTGAAACCTTATGACCCGCCCCCTTCAACAACCCAGCCAAAGCCGCCATGCCAGTGCCGCAAATTGCAATAAGGTAAATGTTTTTAATGTCTTTCATAGAAAGGAGGCATTGTAGAAACAACCCCACTCAAAGTCAACCGGATGGCATGAGGGTCAAACCAGCATTCATTCAGGGGACGCTAGTAGAATAAATCCTTGAGTTCTGAGAGGTGGTCGATGGAGCAATCGGGGCCGACAGAGGCAATTTCTTTTGGGTCCCCTAAACCGTAATTAACAACACAGGTATAGACTCCGGCGCGTTTGCCCGTCTCAATATCTACCGGGCTATCGCCTACCAACACCGCCATTTCAGGAGCACATTGGAAACGGTCCAGCAAATGGAGCATTCCTTCAGGGTCGGGTTTTTTGGACTTCACGCTGTCGCCGCCAAGAATCGCATCAAATGGATCGAGGCTTTCCAAGGATTGCAGAATGCGACGCACAAAATCTTCAGGTTTATTGGAACAGATCGCCTGCTTCTTGTCACGGAAATGATCAAGTATTTCGCGGCCTGAAGGATAGAACCGGGTATGGTTCATCAGGTTTTCCGAGTAATGTTTGCGGAACAATTCCACAGCGCGCGAGAGGTCGGCATAGCCGTTTATCGACTGAGCCATCAACCTCTCGACCCCCTTGCCAACATATTTTCGGATCGTTTCACGACTCAGGGTTCTTAACCCCAGTTCATTCAAGGAAAGGTTGACCGCATCGGCAATGTCGAAAAGGGTATCGACCAAAGTGCCGTCAAAATCGTAGACAATAAGAGATATTTTTCGTTTCACTGGCCCTTTAGCAGAGGGGGCAGGTAGCAATAGCTTTTTGAGCCGAGAAGAATCATTGCTCGCCAACAAAACTACTGATTTATGCAAACCCCCTTTATCCCCCTTGTCAGGGGGAATTATAAAGCATTACCCCTCCGGGGCACGCGTGA
>CATMOP010000322.1 GCA_950072225.1 uncultured Nitrospina sp. | reverse complement strand
GACAAGGGAGTGGATTGAGGAGTATGGGAAGGAATAGAGGCGGGAAGAATTAAAGGAATTTTGCGGTGAGCTTGAAAGACGAAATCGAAAAAATGATTCAGGCGGAGCGTGAAAAGCTGGAATCCCGCGACAAGAAAGAACAGGATGCCCACCTTGTTATCGGCCTGTATAACGAGGCTATGGAAAAGGCGCAGGATAATAATGAAATATTGAAAGACCGTGAAGTAGAACTCAAGGCAACCATTCTTAAAAACAGGAACGGATCAGTTAACGATGAGGTAACCCTCACCTTTGACCGTCCCATATTAAAAATCAGGGAAAAAATTTAGGAGGATCGGTACTGATGGATTGGGGGGATATAGGAATAATACTGGCTATTATTTTTACGATGCTTTTCTATAATTTCCAAGGTCTGCTTTATCTGGCACGGCAAAAAAGGGTGTTGGCCTTAAAGGGCAACGAGAAAATGGATCAATTTTCCGGCTCAACTTCGCCGGAATTAAGAGCGGAACGTTGGCGGAAACTTGCCGGTGACGGTCTGAAAAAACTGGCCCAGGAAGCGAGGAAAGTTTTACACTCGCACAAATTTGAAAAACGCCAATCGGCGTACTGACTCATTTCAAACATGAAAAAATTTCCAACTCTGGAAGAGATCAAAAAAACAAGGGAACGACTGGGGACTCTTATCCAGGAAACCCCGGCACATCTTTGGACCGATCCTCGGTTGACGGAGCAGGTTGGGAAGGGCACAGAAGTATTTGTCAAACTTGAGCTGTTTCAAGTAACCGGTACTTTCAAGCCCCGCGGAGCCTTGAACGTGATGCTGAACTTGAGTCCCTCCCAATTGAAACAGGGGGTGACTGCGGTGAGTGCCGGCAATCACGCGATCGCTACCGCTTATGCGGCCAAGGCACTGGGCACATCCGCAAAAGTGGTGATGCCAAAAACCGCAAATCCCTTGCGGATAAAATTGAGCAGGGACTTGGGAGCCGAAATAGAACTGGCCGAGTCCCCGCTTGAAGCGTTCGCCCGAGTCAAGCAAATCGAAGAGGAAGAAGGCCGGAGTTTCATTCATCCATTTGAAGGTCCCCTGACACTGCAAGGCACCGGTACGGCGGGATGGGAATTTACCAGGCAGGTGCCGGAACTGGATGCCATGATCTTGCCTATTGGCGGGGGTGGGCTCTGTGGCGGGTTCGCCGCGGCGCTCAAACAGGTCTGGCCCGATATAAAAATCTATGGTGTGGAACCGGAAGGTGCCAATGCCATGTTTCAAAGTTTTCAGCAGGGACAACCCGTGACGTTGGACCACATCCAAACTATTGCTGACAGCCTCGCTCCTCCCAAGACGGAACCCTATACCTACTCTGTATGCAGGAGGTTCGTGGATGAAATTGTTCTGGTGGGTGATGGACAGTTAAAAGAAGCGATGCGCCATTTGTTTCATGGAATGAAACTAGCGGTAGAGCCCGCCGGTGCTGCCACCACGGCAGGATTACTGGGACCGCTCAAAGAAAAAATAAGAGGAAAAAAAGTCGGCATCATCGTCTGCGGGACCAATATCGATATCGAAGATTTCCATAACATCGTATCTTAAATCCCACTCCTAACTCTATTGCATTATTTTGTCCCTTGTCTTCTACGTCATCCTGAGCTAGGAGCGAAATAAAGGGAAGTACTTACCCGTACCAGAGGATTTGCATTGAGTGTCATCGATCAATCTGGCAACGGGGGAGGCACAATCGGGGCTACGGGATCAGTTCTTATTGTGAGAAGAGAAACACGGCCCAGTTGTGCGGTTGGGACGTTTATGAGTTTGTGCCGGAAGCGATCACCTCAATGGAGGCAGTGAAAAGGAGGAACATGGATGACTATATGCACTACCAAGGTTATAAATTACCATGCAAATCCGCAATTGAAAAACCTTTAGCCTTCAAGAGTGCATTGTTGACTTCCACCAAAGCGTCATTTGTGCGATCTAATTTTATTGCCAGAGTTTCAACTGCAAGCCTATAAAATTTCTTTTCCATAACTTCACCCATCTTTTGCAGTAAAGGCATATTTATCTCGAGTGATACCGTGTCCTTTTTAGCTATTGAATTGCTATTTCTTTTGCGATGTAAAAATACAGATATTTCTCCAAAAATCTCTCCCGGACCAAGGGTTGCTAAGGTTATTGATTTATTAATATTCTTTGTTATAACAACCTCCCCTTTTAGCAGGATGAAAAGGGATGTTCCTTTTTCACCTTCATGGAGGACATATTCACCTTTTTTATTAAATACGAGTTGGTTTGATAGTTTGCATAAAAGCAGTTTTTCCTCTCGAGTAAAATGATTGAAGATTTTAGAATCATCAAGAACTTTTATAAGCTGATCTTTTGTTAACTTCATTAAACCCTTTGAGCTAGGCGGACTCTTAAAAATTTTTTTTGGTTCCTTCATCGAGTCATTCCTTTTCATATGTTTATCATAACTTTACTTTCTTCTTACAAATTTTATCAGATCATATGACCACCAAAGATAAATTCGTGACAGCAATTATGCTTACCCTTCTTGTCTGGGGGGATCAGGTGGTGAGGCTTTGGTGGGGCTGGGTTCAATATGTCTCTTCGTTCTTGTGATCGCCAAGGGTTTTTACAGGTTGGGGGGAGAACTCTAAAAGAGCATTTGACGGATTCCAGCTTGTCAGTATGGGTCGTTCACCCTGTATTAATCCTCCTCATACTTGATCACTTCAACAGGACACATCTCGGCGGCTTCCTTGATCTTTGCCTCCAACGGTGAATAGTCCACACCTTCTATCACTGTTGATGGCTCACCAACAGCCTTAATCTTAAAAACCTCTGGACAATTAGATTCTGACAAACCACATGAAACACAGCCATCCTCAATCCAGACCCGTGTAATAGCCATTGCTATCAAGCTCCTTGAGTATTAATTCAGACAAGCACTAGGGTACACTCCCCGACCCATAGATTTAAACAAAAAAATACCGGGGA
>CATMOP010000321.1 GCA_950072225.1 uncultured Nitrospina sp. | reverse complement strand
GCCGTGTGATATTCTTCCTTAGCCCTCGTGCCCCGTAGGCAAATGAAGAGGACATCACGCATGCCCCGAATGGGGTATCACGCTGGCCCGCGGAGGTTCTCCGTCCATTAGGAAGATGAGGTTTTGTTGAGTGCAGGGCCTAGCAGAATTTTCCCGTTATCTATTTTAACTTGATAAATCCGTGTGTTCCATTCTGCGCCCCGGTCACATTCTCCCGTTTTAAGATCGAAACGGAATCCGTGATTGGGGCATTTTACCCCAAGACCATTTAAGGTTCCTCGTACGAGAGGAGTGGTTTTTTTGTGCGGGCAACGGTCGTAAATGGCGAACAGTTCCCCATCTATATTAAAAAGAGTGATGAGTTCGCTATTAACTTCAACCCGCTTTCTTTCTCCTGGCGGAACTTCCTCAAGATCGGCGACTTCAGTAAATTCTGTCATCCACTGTGTTCCACAAGCAAAGAAGACCGGCTCCAGTCCCACCAGGAGCCATCATAATTTCTCACTTTATACCCCAGATAGCGGAAAACAAAATAGGCCATGCCCGATCGAACTCCGCCGGTGCAATAAACGATGATTTCCTGATTTGGACGGATTTCATTTTGGCGCAAGAGTGAATTGAGAGCCGACTGTGTTTTGAGAGTCCCATCTGCTTGAAAAAACTCCGACCAATGAATATGGATGGCATTGGGGATATGCCCTCCCTTTGGGGAACCGTATGGAGTAGCGCCATCAAATTCCTTTTGGGTCCTATTGTCAATAATCATAAAATTATTTGACAAAAAATATTTATTAATCATGGATTTATCGGCAATAACATCAAGATTTAGATTAATACTGTTCAGGGCTGATTTTTCTTGGGGAGTGGGATTTTGCCGGCCTCTTTCGATTTTTTTGTCAGCCTTTTTCCAGCTTGCGAATCCACCGTCAAGCAGGGAAACTTTCTGAAATCCATAATATTCAAACATCCAGAAAAACCTGCCATCCGTCCTCCAGGGGTCATCTGGTTCGCCATAGATTATGATGGATTTTCCTGGGGAAAAACCCAGTGGCGCAAATTTTTCTGCAATGAAAGTCTTATCGTCTTTGAGCAATCCTTTCACACCCTCTGATTTATATGTAAATTCCCACCAATCATCCAGGTTTATTGCTCCGGGAATATGCCCGAACAGGAATTTCCAGGCCGGGCGGGTATCCACAACGACTCTCTTATCCTGTGGGATGGCGCTCAACATTGACGGGGTAATAAGAAGCCCGACCCCTTTCTCAGCAAAGCTTTGTGGGGCGTGAATTCCCGTTAAAAACAGGCTCAGAATGAGAAGGATAGATACCCTGATTTTTCTTGACAAAATACGGGCTCCGCTTGTAGTATCAGGCTTCATTTTTTCTCTTCTTTTGTATAAAACTGGAGCATTTTTTATAAAAATGACTCTGAAACAGACCTGAATAAAAAGGGCTAATGTCCTTTTCGCCAGTTACCCTTACCATTATATATGATTTAGATGTTGCGTGGCGGGATTAGATTGTTTGAGTATTGGCTTGGCGCATAAGAAATTCTATTTTAATAAAAGGTTGAATTATGACAACGGATGATCAAGGTAAAAAAGATGAATCTTCTCAAACTCTTGGAGAACGCCTGGAGGAAATAAAAGGTGAAGAGAAAGAGGATGCAAGTGATTATTATGCGCAAGAAGACTCAAAGGATAACGTGAACGAAGCAGCCCAATTAAGTGGGGCCGTTGAGCCGGTCAAAGCGGAACGGGAAGAAATGAATTTGCTGAAGGCGGTAGCCTTTCTGGGTTTTGGCATGGCGGCCTTGGCAATTATTTTTATCCTGTTTTTTGTCCGTGATCTGGATACCCGGGTGGTGGGCATTGACGGTACTGTGACAAACCTTGAAGATAAAATTGCTCCCCTGAAAAGGCATGTGGACGATGGTCTTCGTAAAGTTAATGAAGATATAGCAGGATTGAAAACAAAGGTGGTTAATTATGAGCGTATGATGGCGGTGATGGAACTTAAGCGCGCTTTGGTTACCGTTCAGGAAATGTCTTTGGGTAATTCTCCGGATATTAATGCAAAGTCTGGCGAAGTGGTAGCAGGCATTGAGGCATTGTTGACAGAATTGGGAACGGGGGAAACCCTCGCCACCAGGGGCATACCTGCGGGAATCGTCAGTTTGGAAGAAGCTCCTGTCTCCACCCCGGAGGTCGCTGAAGAACCAGCTGAAGAGCCTGTGGCAGAAGAACCTACTGAAGAAGCAGAGAACCAAGCCTCTACAGAGGTAGCGTCCGAACCGGAAGTTGAGGCTTCTGCAATGGAATCGGAGCCTGCTGAAGAAGCTCCTGCTGAGGAAGAAAGTTCTGAGGGCGGGGAGGAAGGCGGAGATGATGAAGAAGAGGACGAAGACGAGTAATTTAGCTCTTATTTTCTCTTCAACCCTTTAGTTTTCTCCAAGTCATGCCAGCCATAAAATTCATTCTATTAATCCTTCTGCTGATCGTTATTGCTTCGTTCGCCGTGCAAAATATGGCTTCGGTGGGGATCAGTTATTATGATTTTGAATTCCAGCTCCAAATCATAGAACTGCCTTTAATGGTGGTGATGTTGATCCCATTACTATTAGGCTTTTTGATCGCCTGGGTTATGGGTCTGTCTGAGCTATTCAAATTAAAGTCCACCATTCGCAGGCAAAATAAATCTATCTCTTCCATGGAAGAAGAATTAGAAAGTCTCAAAAACACTTCCCAACTCCCCGCCCAGGCAGAATCGTCCATCGATTCTTAGTCCCGAGCCCTTTTATCTTAATCGCGGGTTTGCGAAAAAAGAAACAAGGTCCTTGACCGATATCATGCCTACAATCTTGTCGTTCTCTGTAACCGGGAGGGGGCGAATCTTTTTTTTCGCCATAAAGGCATTGGCATCCGTCACCGGCAAGTGGCAATCCAGCGTTATAATTGGTTGAGGGGTCATAACAGCAGTTACTTTTGTGGTTTTGGGGTCCAA
>CATMOP010000320.1 GCA_950072225.1 uncultured Nitrospina sp. | reverse complement strand
ATCTGTGCAGATGATCCCCATGGACTCCAGCTTTTCCCCGATTGAAAAGATCACCTTTCATGTTGAGAATACCCGGGTTGGGCAATCCACCGATTATGATTCTCTGGTCCTGGAATTATGGACCAATGGGGGCATTACTCCTGAAGATGCGGTGGCTCATGCTGCCAAGATCGTTAAAGATCATATGCAGATCTTTATCAATTTTGATGAAGAGCCGGAACCGGTACAACCCCAAGTGGATGAGAAAAAACAGAAGATGCTGGCAAATATGGCCAAATGTGTGGAAGAACTCGAACTGTCTGTGCGCTCCTACAATTGTCTTAAAAATGCCAACATACAGACCATTGCCGAGTTGGTTCAAAAAACCGATGGCGAAATGTTGAAAACAAGAAACTTCGGCCGGAAATCGCTGAATGAAATTAAGGAAATTTTAGAGGACATGGGGCTTCATTTGGGAATGAAAGTCGATGAAGAAGACCTCAAACAGATCAGTCTGGCCCAGAAGAAAAAAGAAATTGATACGGAAGTCGAGCTTTAGCAGTCTTGCTCGGTGAAGTTATAAACGGGAGTGATAAACAGCCATGCGCCATTTAAAAGCAGGTAGAAAATTCGGACGGACTTCTGCTCACCGGAAAGCATTGTTCAGAAACCTTGTTCAGGCTCTTATTCAAAGGGAGCGCATCAGCACCACTTTAGCGAAAGCCAAAGAACTTCGGGGCAAGGTGGAAAAAACAATCACGCTGGGTAAAAAAGGTACGCTTCATGCCCGCCGTCAGGCTTTTAAGCTGGCTCCCGCCAAAGAGGTTGTGCGAAAGGTGTTTGGTCCCCTTGCCGAACGTTATGCTAATCGGCCGGGTGGGTATACCCGGATTATTCGTATTGGCCACCGCAAAGGGGATGATGCGCCCATGGCTTTTATCGAACTGGTAGACCGTGATGGCGAGTCAAAGGCACCTTCCAAAGGAGGAAAAACAGCGCCAGAAAAAGAAGCGAAAGGTACCAAGCCAAAGGTGACTGAAAAGAAGAAAGCGGAACCTAAAGCCAAAGAATCAGCACCTAAAAAAACCAAAGCTCCCGCCGATAAAAAGAAATCCGATTCTAAAAAAGAAACCACCAAAAAAGACAAACCGGAAGATAAGAAGAAATAACCACTAAGCGTGGGGCTGGGGTGCAATAGCTTTCACTGGCTAGTAAAGAGTTATATTGGCTTGACGAGTTCTTGCTATCTGGGCCACCGGCGGCTCGCCGGTCCACACCTATTGGTCCTCATTACAGACAGTTTGGGGGCACCCCTGTTGGTTCCTGCTTAAACCTGAAGTTCGTATTTTCCTTGATGTAAATCAAAAGGTCGTCATAACTCTTGAAATGCTCGGTGAAGCCGTAATCGTCTCCGGTGTATTCGCACGATTCCGTGCTATGTTCACGGCACATATAAGGCCGGTGTTCATAGATGGCGCATTTGTTGTCCGGCGTTAAAAAATTGCACCGGCTGTGGATCATGATGTACCAGTCTTTCCGGTAGATATACAACGAAACCTTTTCATGGGCGATCTTCCACAACAAACTTTCATAATCCCTTCGGTCTTCAGGTTCATCAATCCCAAATGCGAAATAATTGCAACAATAAGCCGGAAGGCATTTTTCGCATTGGTGGGTATCATCTCGTTTGCTCTTTGTCATTGTCATGAGTGGGTCCTTGCTGGGTTAAAAATATATTACTGGAGAAAAGTGAATCGGGTTTTTCAAAAGTTTCAATCAACGGCTATTTTGCCTGTCTGACATTGCAGAGTCAAATAGAAGCCACCACTAGACGTGGGGCCAATGAGCAATAACCTTGTCTGGCTAACGAAGAGTTGTCTCGGCTCAACGAGTTCTTGCCTCACTCCCTCCCACGGGAGTGGGTGGCCGGTTGCAAAAATATCTGGTTTGATTTATTGTGAGGAGGCGAACAGTACTTGAA
The DNA here is from genome assembly GCA_950072225.1 of uncultured Nitrospina sp. Classification (GTDB taxonomy): domain Bacteria; phylum Nitrospinota; class Nitrospinia; order Nitrospinales; family VA-1; genus LS-NOB. The sequence goes on along the minus strand of CATMOP010000320.1, from coordinate 1,060 downwards.
TGATTCTAAACATCCGCTCATATTGCCGATTTTCGCAAACACATCTTTTATCCACCGCGCCTTCCTGGCAAGCCTGTTTCTGGCCTTAACGGGGTTGATCTATTTTAATTCCCTGAAAAATGGTTTTGTGTTCGATGACCAGCATTACATCGTCAAAAACTATTTAATTAAGGTTCTGGACAGCCAGGGGTTGTGGAATATGGTTTCCTCATTTTATGTATGGGACTATCTTCCCTTAACCCTCCTTTCTCTGAGCTTGGATTATTGGCTTTATGGGTTGAATCCCGCCGGGTACCATTTCTCCAATACCCTGCTTCATTTTATAAACTCCCTTCTGGTTTATCAGCTGGTCCTCCGGACCACTAAATCCGGGGTGGGCGCCTTTTGGGCTTCTTTGATCTTTTTGGTCCATCCAGTCCAAGTGGAAAGTGTGGCCTGGATTTCAGAGCGTAAAAACCTGTTATCTTTTTTCTTTTTTTCTTTTTCGTTTCTAACCTATCTACGCAGGGGAACGCGTCCCCTTTCCCTGCTTTTATTTTTGCTAGCCTGCCTGGCAAAAACTTAGGTAGTGATTCTTCCTCTCCTGCTGGTCCTTTACGATGTTTCGTTTGCAAGCAAACACATTAAAAACATCTTGGTGGACAAGGTACCTTATTTTTTAATTTCCCTGGGGATCACGATACTGACCCTGTTGTCGCATTCGAGCGGGGGAACGCTCCATGGTTATCCAGACAATAACCCTATCAATACGGTTTTCAGCATGATGGTGGTTTTCAAGGAATACCTGGTCAAATTTTTGTTTCCCATCAATTTGAATATCTGGTATCCCGATCAAATTTATAAAAGTTTAATGGAGCCGCAGGTTCAGATTTCGGTTTTTGTGATAGCAGCTTATATATGGCTGGTTCGATGGAGTTACTCAAGCCAGCGGGTGGTGTTTTTTGGATTGGTTTGGTTCCTCATTGCATTGCTTCCGGTTTCCCATATCATTCCTTTTCCGGAAATGATGGCCGATCGCTTTCTTTATATTCCTGGTGTGGGACTCATGATGGCCCTTGCC